>VIKH01000149.1 GCA_008080515.1 Gallionellaceae bacterium
TGATCTTTCAGGATCACAAGCTGCTGTTTGACCGCAGTGCGTTCGACAACGTAATGCTGCCTCTGCAAATCTGCGGCGGCGACCACCGCGAAAGCGCCAAGCGCGCGCGCGCCGCGCTGGACAAGGTGGGGTTGTTGCAGCGGGAGAAGGCCAACCCCATCGCGCTGTCCGGCGGGGAGCAGCAGCGCCTGTGCATCGCCCGCGCCATCGTCAACCGCCCGCCCATCCTGCTGGCGGATGAGCCGACCGGCAACCTCGACGCAGACTATGCCGGCGAAATAATGAATATTTTCGAGTCGTTCCACCAGGTCGGCACCACTTTGCTGATTGCCACCCACGACGATAGTATCCTGCGCCGCTTCGGCGCACGCACGCTGGCGCTGAAACACGGGGAATTGCAGCCCGCCTTAGCGGGCGCAGGCCAAGCATGAAAAGCTGGCTGGCACAACACGCCCGCGCGCTGCTGTTTACCCTGCACCGCCTGCTTGCCACGCCGGTATCGAGCACGCTGAATATTCTGGTCATCGGTATTGCACTCAGCCTGCCTGCCGGAATGGCTGTGCTGCTGCAAAACATACAGAATGTGACCGAGAAGGCGGTTGGAGCCCCGCAAATAAGCGCCTTCTTGAGCCTGGATGTGGGCCGCGATGACATCGCGCGCATCGGCAGGCAATTGAAGCAGCATGAAGCTGTTGGCAGGGTCGAATTTATACCGCGCGAACAGGCACTGGAGCAACTCAAGCAAAGCACAGGGCTGGCTGAAGTGATCGGCGGATTAACGCACAACCCATTGCCGGACGCTTATATCATTTACCCCGGGAAAGCGGGCGCACAAGCGCTGGAAGCGTTGCGCGACGAACTGAAAAAATGGCAAGGCATCGAGCATGTGCAACTGGATTCGGCATGGGCGCGCAAATTGGAGGCATTGCTCAAGTTCGGTCGCATGGCGACACTAATTCTTTCCACCTTGTTGGGCATCGCGCTGGTAGCCGTGACGTTCAACACCATACGCCTGCAAATTCTCACCCGGCGCGAGGAAATCGAGGTTTCCAAACTGATCGGCGGCACCGATGCCTTCATCCGCCGCCCTTTCCTTTATGCCGGGCTGTTGCACGGGCTGTTGGGCGGCGCGGCAGCGTGGCTAATCGTCGCGGCCAGCCTGCTTTTGGTCAACGGCAGTTTGGCCGAACTGGCACAGTTGTACGCCAGCAACTTCGCGTTGCGGCCACTACCGGCAAGCGGTAGCCTTGCCCTGCTGGGCCTTTCTGCCTGTCTCGGCTGGCTGGGTGCATGGCTGTCGGTCGCACAGCACCTGAGACGTATTGAGCCACACTAAAATCACTGATACCGCCGCTGCGCTCAACAGGGAATTTTCTCCGCGCTTGGCACTCGAACCGCGAGAGTGCTAACATTCAAGCCAAGGAGATTGCAAATATGAACCAAGCTTTAGCATTGCCCGTCCCTTCTGCGATTGGCAGCATCGAGGGCTATATCCAAGCGGTAAACCGGTTCCCGATGTTGAGCCAAGGGGAGGAATCGGGGCTGGCGGCCCGTTTTCGGCGCGACAACGACCTTGATGCGGCGCGCCAGCTCATCGTGTCGCACCTGCGTCTGGTGGTCAGCGTCGCGCGCGGATATTCCGGTTACGGCTTGCCGCAGGCGGACTTGATCCAAGAGGGCAACGTCGGCCTGATGAAAGCGGTAAAGCGCTACGACCCGGAGCGCGGAGTTCGCTTGGTGTCGTTCGCGCTGCACTGGATACGCGCCGAAATTCACGAATACATTCTGCGCAACTGGCGACTGGTAAAGATTGCCACCACCAAGGCGCAGCGCAAGCTGTTTTTCAATCTGCGCAGCCTGAAACAAGGCTTGGGTTCGCTCAAACCGCAGGAAGCCGGGGCAATCGCGCGACAACTGAATGTCAGCCAGAGCGATGTGCTGGAGATGGAAGCCCGTTTCAACGGGCACGAAATGGCGCTGGATGGGGGTGGCGATGAGGGTGAGGGCGATGTTTACGCCCCCGTCGCCTATCTGGCATCGCCAGCCGACGACGAGCCTTCCGCCGTGCTCGAACACAAGCAGATGGAAGTGCTGAAAACCTCCGGCCTGGCGCAGGCGCTAGCGAATCTGGACGAGCGCAGCCGCAGTATCATCGAAGCGCGCTGGTTGCGCGAAGAATCGCCCGCAACGTTGCACGAACTGGCCGACAAGTTTGGCGTTTCAGCCGAACGTATCCGTCAGATCGAGCAAAAAGCGCTGATCAAAATGCAGGCTGAAATGCTTTCTGCCGCTCCCTGAACTTATTAGCACAACCGGCCCGCTCCGGGCGCACCAACAAAAAAGCCCGCAGTGCGGGCTTTTTTTGTACTGCTTCAGAACCAGTCAAGGTGCCTGAATGTTAGAAGCTTGCTTGCCTTTCGGGCCTTGAACGATGTCGAAGGTGACCTTCTGGCCTTCTTTGAGCGTCTTGAAACCGCTCATGTTGATTGCGGAGAAGTGCGCGAACAAATCTTCGCTGCCATCATCCGGCGTAATGAAACCAAAACCTTTTGCATCGTTGAACCACTTCACTGTACCGTTTGCCATGTGTTGCTTCCTTAACTAAATAAACCGGGTGGATTCCCGTCAAACTGTTTGAATTCCAAGACCGCACAACATGGCAAAACCAGTACTGCAGGTAACTTGATTCAAACACCCACGCGCTTTTTACTCCTGTATCCCCCACAACGTCAAGTGGTTATGCAAGTATTTTTTCTGAACACACTTGAAAAAGCGGTTCTAATCGTCAAATATGCGAGCAAATACGATGCAAGAATGGACGCAGGATATGGTCACAAAACACGAAAACGCTTCAGTGCTGGAAACAGAACGCAGCAAGAGCAAGCCACCCAAACTGTATAAAGTAATCCTGTTTAATGACGACTATACGACTATGGATTTTGTCGTCGAGGTTTTGCAGTTGTTTTTTGCGATGAACCGCGAACGTGCCACCCAGGTGATGCTCAAAGTTCATCAGGAGGGTTCTGCGGTGTGCGGCGTTTATCCGAGGGACATCGCGGAAACCAAAGTGGAGCAGGTGTCGGCATTTGCCAAGCAGCGCGAGCATCCGCTACGATGCGAACTGGAGGGAACATAAATCATGATCGCGCAAGAACTCGAAGTCAGCCTGCATCTGGCATTCGTCGAGGCACGCCAGAAGCGCCACGAATTTATCACCGTGGAGCACCTGCTGCTCGCCATGCTCGACAACCCTTCCGCCGCGCACGTGCTGCGTGCCTGCGGGGCCGATCTGTCATCGCCACCCACACCCCGGTTCTGCCCGGAAGCGGCGAGGTGGACACCCAGCCCACTGTCGGCTTCCAGCGCGTTATCCAGCGCGCCATCCTGCACGTGCAATCCACCAACAAGAAAGAAGTCACCGGTGCCAACATCCTGGTCGCGCTGTTCAGCGAGAAAGATTCGCACGCGGTGTTTTTCCTCAACCAGCGCGCCATTACGCGACTGGATGTGGTGAACTATATCGCGCACGGCATCAATAAGGCCGCCCAGCAGAACGCACAGAAACCCCAGGAAACCGAAGCGGAGCAGGAAGCGGGCAGCGAAGGGGCGTTGCACGATTACACGCTGGATCTTAACGTCCATGCGCTCGCCGGGAAAATCGATCCGCTGATCGGGCGCGAAATCGAGCTGGAGCGCGTTATCCAGACCTTGTGCCGCCGCCGCAAAAACAACCCGCTGCTGGTCGGCGAAGCTGGCGTGGGCAAGACCGCCATCGCCGAAGGGCTGGCGCGCCGCATCACTGAAAAAGACGTGCCGGAAATTCTCAAGGACGCGCACGTTTACGCGCTCGACATGGGCGCATTGCTGGCCGGCACCAAATATCGCGGCGATTTCGAGCAACGCCTGAAAGCGGTGCTGAAGGAGCTTACCGGCGCATCCAACGCCATCCTGTTCATAGACGAAATACACACCCTGATCGGGGCGGGCGCCGCGTCGGGTGGCACCATGGACGCATCCAATCTGCTGAAACCCGCGCTGGCGAGCGGCGCGCTCAAGTGCATCGGCGCCACCACCTATCAGGAGTATCGCGGCATTTTCGAAAAAGACCACGCGCTGTCGCGTCGTTTCCAGAAAGTGGACGTACCCGAACCGAGCGTGGAGCAGGCCATCGAAATCCTGAAAGGGTTGAAGACGCGCTTTGAAACCCACCACGGCATCAAGTACAGCGCGGCCGCGCTGACCAGCGCCGTGGAGCTTTCCGCGCGCTTCATCGCCGACCGGCACCTGCCGGATAAGGCCATAGACGTGATAGACGAAGCCGGTGCGGCGCAGCGCATCCTGCCCAAATCCAAGCAGAAAAAACTCATCGGCAAGCACGAGATCGAGGACACGACATGCTGGCGCGCGCGCTCAAGATGTCGCGCAGCGGTTTGGGCAACCCGCAAAAACCGATCGGCAGCTTCCTGTTTTCCGGGCCTACCGGCGTGGGCAAGACCGAAGTGGCGCGCCAGCTGGCCTACAGCATGGGTATGCCGCTGCACCGCTTCGACATGTCCGAATACATGGAGCGCCACGCCGTGTCGCGCCTGATCGGCGCGCCGCCCGGCTATATCGGCTTCGACCAGGGTGGGCTGCTTACCGAGGCTATCAGCAAACAACCCCACTCCGTACTGTTGCTGGACGAGATCGAAAAGGCGCACCCGGACATTTTCAACATCTTGCTGCAAGTGATGGACCACGGCACACTCACCGACAACAACGGGCGCAAGGCGGATTTCCGCAACGTGGTTATCATCATGACCACCAACGCGGGCGCGGAAGCCTTGAGCAAAACCCAGATCGGTTTTACCAAAACCGCCCAGGCAGGCGACGAGATGGCCGAGATCAAGCGCCTGTTCACCCCGGAGTTCCGCAACCGCTTGGATGCCGTCGTCTCGTTTGCTGCGCTGGATCGTGAAGTCATCCTGCGCGTGGTGGATAAGTTCCTGATGCAGCTCGAAGAGCAGTTGCACGAGAAAAAGGTGGAAGCCGTGTTCACCGACGCACTGAAGGATTACCTCGCCACGAACGGCTTCGATCCCGCCATGGGCGCC
>VIKH01000008.1 GCA_008080515.1 Gallionellaceae bacterium
ATAATTCGCGGCACGGCGCAGAACCCGGACGTGTACTTCCAGGCGCGCGAAACGGTCAACCCCTATTACGATGCCATGCCCGCTATCGTCCGGAAGGCGATGGACAAATTCGCCAAGCTCACGGGCCGCCAGTACAGGTTGTACGAATATGTCGGCGCGCCGGACGCTGATCGGGTGATGGTGCTGATGGGCTCGGGCGCGGATGCGGCTGAGGAAACGATGGGGCACTTGAACGCCCACGGCGAAAAGGTCGGCGTGTTGAAGGTGCGTTTGTATCGCCCCCTTGATGCTGCCGAACTGATCAAGTCCATCCCGGCCTCGGTCAAACGCATCGCGGTTCTTGATCGCAATAAGGAGCCGGGCGCCGATGGCGAACCGCTATACAAGGATGTGGTGACGGCGTTCGCCGAATCTTTTACCGGCGGCCGGCTCGCCACCATGCCGCGCATCGTTGGCGGGCGCTACGGCCTTTCCTCCAAAGAGTTCACGCCCGGCATGATCAAGAGCGTGTTCGACGAGCTGAAAAAAGATCAGCCGAAAAACCATTTCACCGTCGGCATCATCGACGACGTTACCCACAGCAGCCTGAAGTGGGACGAAAATTTCCGCAACGACTCCAGCCAGGGCGTCAACAGTTGCATGTTTTACGGGCTGGGTTCGGACGGCACGGTGGGCGCCAACAAGAACACCATCAAAATTATGGGCGAAGAGACCGAGCTGTACGCCCAGGGATACTTTGTTTACGATTCCAAAAAAGCGGGCGCGGTCACGATTTCGCATTTGCGGTTCTCGCCCAAACCGATTCATGCCCCTTACCTGATCGCCAACAACGAGGCGAAATTCATCGGCTGTCACCAACCGGTGTTTCTGGAGCGTTACGAAATGCTGGATTCCGCCGCAGAGGGCGCGGTGTTCCTGATCAATACGCCGACTCCGCCGGACAAAGTGTGGAATTTGCTCACGCGCAAGATGCAGCAGCAGATCATCGGCAAGAAAATCGAGTTCTACGCGATTGACGCTTATTCCATCGCCAAGGCAACCGGCATGGGCAGCCGCATCAACACTATCATGCAGACCTGCTTTTTCGCCATATCGGGCGTGCTGCCGCGCGATACGGCAATCGAGAAGATCAAGTCCGCCGCCGAAAAGTCCTACAGCAAAAAGGGCCAGGCAGTGGTGGAAGCCAACTGGAGGGCGATAGACGAGACGCTCGCCAACCTGCACAAGATCAAGGTTCCCGCAACCGCCACCAGCACCTTCGAGATGCCCGACCCAGTGGGTATCCGCGCTCCGGAATTCGTCAAGCGCGTGACCGCCGAGATCATGGCCGGGCGCGGCGACAAGCTGCCGGTGTCCTGGCCGACCGGCACCGCAGTTTGGGACAAGCGCAACCTGGCGCTGGAAATCCCGGTATGGGATGCGGAACTGTGTATTTACTGCGGCAAGTGCCCGTTTGTCTGCCCGCACACCGCCATCCGCTCCAAGGTGTTCCCGGCCGAATTGGCCAAGGATGCGCCGCCCACTTTCAAGCATATCCAGGTCAAGGGCAAGGAGTTCGAGCAGGGTATGCACGTCAGCTACCAGGTGGCGCCGGACGACTGCACCGGCTGCGGGCTGTGCGTGGATATTTGTCCCGCAGTCTCCAAGACCGATCCTTCCTACAAGGCGCTCAACATGCGCGACATCGCGCCGTTAAGCAAGCAGGAGAGAGAGAACTGGGAGTTCTTCCTCGAGTTGCCGGAATTTGATCGCACCAAGCTGCGCACTTCGACCATCAAGGGCGCGATGATGATGCAGCCGCTGTTCGAGTTTCCCTCGGCCTGCGTCGGTTGCGGCGAAACCCCTTACATCCGCCTCGCCACCCAGTTGTTCGGCGACCGCATGGTGGTGGCCAACGCCACCGGCTGCTCTTCGATTTACGGCGGCAACCTGCCTACCACGCCCTACAGCAAAAACGCGGAAGGGCGCGGCCCGGCCTGGGCCAACTCGCTGTTTGAGGACAACGCGGAATTCGGCCTAGGTTTCCGCCTCAGCATAGACAAGCATGCGGTACATGCCGCCGAGCTGCTGGCGAAATTGAAAGGGCGCGTGGATACCGCGCTGGCCGACGCCATTCTCGGTGCCGATCAGGCCATCGAGGCAGGGATTTTCGCGCAGCGCGAGCGCGTGGCCAAGCTGCGCCAGGCACTGGCCGGAATTGATACCGCCGAAGCGCGGCAACTGGACAGCCTGGCAGAATATCTGGTGAAGAAGAGCGTGTGGATATTTGGCGGCGACGGGTGGGCTTACGACATCGGTTTCGGCGGCCTGGATCACGTGCTGGCTTCCGGTCGCAACGTCAATATCTTGGTGATGGACACCGAGGTCTATTCCAACACTGGCGGGCAATGTTCCAAGGCTACGCCGCGCGGGGCCATCGCAAAATTCGCGGCCGATGGCAAGCCCACCGGCAAGAAGGATCTCGGCCTGATCGCCATGAGCTACGGCCACGTGTATGTCGCCAGCGTCGCCTACGGCGCGAAGGATACCCACACCCTGAAAACCTTCCTCGAAGCCGAATCGTTCGATGGCCCGTCACTGATCATCGCTTACAGCCCCTGCGTCGAGCACGGTTACGATATGAGCAAGCAGCACCAGCAGCAGGAGCTGGCGGTCAACACCGGTCACTGGCCGCTGTTCCGCTATGACCCGCGCCGCGAGAAGGAAGGCAAGAACCCGCTCGCGCTGGATTCGCAGAAGCCTTCCGTGGCCTACAACGAATTCGTCAAGAACGAGCCCCGCTTTCGGGGTCTGGTGAAGGATTTGAGCGGAGAAGGCGGAGTAGCGCTGGCGGCGGCCTACGAGGGCGAGCTGCAAAAGCGCTACGCGATTTACCAACAACTGGCGAGCGGCCCCGTCGAGGGCGGCGCGGAGGCAAAGAAAAACCCGGTTGACGCTTGAGTTGCAGGCCGGGTGGGGCGTGCCAATTGCGCCGCAAGCCGGTATGGGGAGTTCCAAACAATAAACGGAAGTAGCGAACTTACGGGGAATGTCATGGCAAGCGGCAAAAAATTTATTTACACCTTCGAAGAAGGCGACGGAAAAAACAAGATGTTGCTGGGCGGCAAGGGGGCCAACCTTTGCGAGATGACCCAGATCGGCTTGAATGTTCCACCCGGCTTCACCATCACCACCGACGCATGCACGGCTTATCTCGATAAAAACAAACTGCCGGCCGGGCTGATGGACTCCGTCAAGGAGCAGATGCTGGCGCTGGAAAAAAAGACCGGTAAGGGCTTTGGCAGCGACGCCAACCCCCTGCTGGTTTCGGTGCGCTCCGGCTCCTCCATGTCCATGCCCGGCATGATGGACACCATCCTCAACCTCGGTCTCAACGAGACTTCGCTCAAGGGCTTGATCAAACAGACCAGCAACCCCCGTTTTGCCTACGACGCCTATCGTCGCTTCGTCCAGCTCTTCGGCAAGATTGCGCTCAATATTTCGGACGAGCATTTCGATGAACGCATGGCGGCGACCAAGCGGAAGTACGGCGCACCGCTGGACGTGGATCTGACCGCCGACCATCTCAAGGAGCTGGCGGGCGAATTCCTCGCCATCGTCCAGCACCACACCGGCAAGCCCTTCCCGCAGGATCCCTACGTGCAACTGGAAATCGCCATCGGCGCGGTGTTCGGCTCGTGGATGGGCAAGCGTGCGGTGGATTACCGCAAGCAGTTCAGGATCACCCGGGATCAGGCCAGCGGCACGGCGGTGAACGTCTGCACCATGGTGTTCGGCAACATGGGCAACGACTCCGGCACCGGCGTGGGTTTCACGCGCAACCCCGGCACCGGCGAAAACATTATTTATGGCGAATATCTGGTCAACGCACAGGGCGAAGACGTGGTGGCGGGGATCCGCACCCCCAAAGCCATCGCCGAGATGGAGCAGGAAATGCCAGCCATCTACCGCCAGTTGACAGAGCTGCACAACCGGCTGGAGTCGCATTACAAAGAGGTGCAGGATTTCGAGTTCACCATCGAGAAGGGCATCCTGTATTGCCTGCAAACGCGCAACGGCAAGATGAATGCGCGCGGCATGGTGCGCAGTTCGGTGGAAATGTTCAACGAAGGGTTGATTTCCAAGGAACGCGCGCTGCTGCGCGTTGAACCGGCGATATTGGAACAATTGCTGGTGCCGCAACTGGCACCGAATTTCCACGGCAAGTCACTGGCGCAGGGGCTGCCGGCTTCGCCCGGCGCGGCTTCCGGCAAGATCGTGTTCGATGCCGACACCGCCGAAGCGCGCGGTCGTGCCGGCGAAAAAATCATCCTGGTGCGCGAAGAGACCAAGCCGGAAGATATACACGGTTTCTTTCAAGCGCAGGGCATCCTGACCAGCCGTGGCGGCAAAACCTCCCACGCCGCCGTGGTAGCGCGCGGTATGGGCAAGCCCTGCGTTTCGGGCTGCGACCAGATCGTCATCAACGATGTCCTGCGCAACGCCCAGATCGGCGAGACCACCTTGCAGGAAGGCGACATCGTTACCATAGATGGCGGCACCGGCCACGTCTACGCTGGTGAAGTGCCGACGGTGGAGGCCGAGTTCTCCGAGGAAATGTTCACGCTGCTGGCGTGGGCGGATGAAATCTCGAGGCTGAAGGTGATGGCGAACGCCGACACGCCGGGCGATGCCGCGCGCGCGCGCGAGTTTGGCGCGATGGGCATTGGCTTGTGTCGCACCGAGCGCATGTTCAACAGCACCGACCGCTTGCCCATTGTGCAGGAAATGATTCTGGCTGAAACGCCGGAAGCTCGCCAGGCAGCCTTGGACCGCTTGCTGCCGATCCAGCGCGCCGACTTCAAGGGCATTTTCAAGGCGATGAAGGGGCTGCCGGTCACGGTGCGTCTGCTCGACCCGCCGATGCACGAATTCCTGCCTACCGCCGCCCAGCTCGAGCTGGAAATCGCGCACCTGCACCAGTTGCGCGACACCATACACGGGCTGGAAGACTTGCCGGAAACGCTCAAGCTGCTCAATCCCAGGCTATACCAGCAATATGCCGACGGGCTGACCAAGCTGATGGGCGGGCTGGAAGATTTCAAGGAATCGCACATGGAGGAGGACGTAATCAGCCGGAAGGAAGTGATCCTGAAAAAGGTCAGGGCCTTGGCCGAGGTCAACCCTATGCTGGGGCATCGCGGGGTGCGGCTGGGCATCACTTACCCCGAGATTTATTCCATGCAGATCCAGGCGATCCTCGAAGCGGCCGCACTCTGCGCCAAGCAGGGGCTGGAGATTTACCCGGAAATCATGGTGCCGCAAGTGGCGACGGTGGAGGAACTTAAACGCATCCACAGCTATGTGCAGCGCATCCATAAAGAAGTTGCTGTGACGCACGGCGTGGACGTGAAGTTCAAGTTTGGTTCGATGCTGGAAGTGGTGCGCGCCTGCGTGCGCGCCGGGCGCATGGCGGAGACCGCCGAGTTTTTCTCTTTCGGCACCAATGACCTGACCCAAGCCACCTTCTCCTTCAGCCGCGAAGATGCGGAAAACAAATTTCTGCCCGCCTACAATGAAACCGGGATTCTGGAAGACAACCCCTTTGAAGTGCTGGACATCAAGGGGGTGGGGCAGTTGATGAAGCTGGCGGTGGAGCGTGGCCGCACGACCAACCCGGAGCTGAAGGTCGGTATCTGCGGCGAGCATGGCGGGCACCCCGGTTCTATCCGTTTCTGCCACCACATCGGGCTGAACTATGTTTCCTGTTCCGGCCCGCGCGTGCCTATCGCGCGCCTGGCGGCAGCACAAGCCAGGCTGCTGCAAGACCAGTATCGGGAGCCGTCCTGACAGGTTAGGTGAGAACAATACTGCCGTGGGCGAACGGGGTTTTATTGCAAGTGACCCGGTCGCCCTGTCAGGAACTTTCATAAGACTTCCGGCTTCAATATAATCCACACGCTGTCTTTTGCTGAACGCTTCCGGCGTTCCGTTGTCTTTTCAGCAGGATGGGGCCGGTACGCGATGGACAACTAGCTGCCCACCGCATGTTTGAGCGGTTCTTTGATCGCTTGGATCGAACCGATAATTTCTGTGAGATCGCAGATTATGTCTACCGTAATATCTCGCCGCCGTTTCATCGCTTTTGTCGCCGCCGCTGCCGGAGCGCCCCTGCTGCTGAAGACCGGAGGCGCGCAGGCCAAGCCGGTGCGCTGGGATGGTACCGCGCTGGGCGCGCCAGCCTCGATCCAGCTCTATCATTCCGATGAGGCTCTGGCCCGTGCCGCCATCGCCGATGGGTTGGCCGAACTGCAACGCCTCGAGACGGTGTTCAGCGTGTATCGGGCGGATAGCGCCATCTCCGCGCTCAACCGCGAGGGCGCACTGGAAAATGCGCCGGATGATTTTATTGTCATGCTTACCCGCGCATTGTCGCTGGCAAAAATCAGCGATGGTGTCTATGACCCCACCATCCAGCCGGTATGGCAGACCTATTTCCACCACTTCACATCCGGCAACCCCGACCCCGCCGGGCCGTCGTCGAGCGCTCTTGCCGCAGCGCTGGAGCGGGTGGACTGGCGCGCCGTTCAAGTGGATGCGGCGAACAGGAAGATTTCCTTCGCCCGCCCTGGCATGGGCTTGACGCTCAACAGCGGCGCGCAGGGCTATATCACCGACCGCGTGACCGACGTGCTGCGCGCACGCGGCTTTGATCGCATGCTGGTGGACATGGGCGAACCGCGCGCAATTTCGGCCAAGCCGGACGGCTCCGCCTGGCGTATCGGCATCGCCGATCCTGCCAACCCGGAGCGCGCGATCGCCACGCTGGACGTGGTGGATCAATGCGTTTCCACCTCGGGCGGCTACGGTACCTTGTTCGATGCCAAAGGCGCATTCACCCACCTGATTGATACGCGCACCGGGCGCACCGCGCCTGCCATGTTGGGGGTTTCGGTGGTGGCCGATAGCGGCGTCGTTGCCGACGGGCTTTCCACCGCCATGCTGATGGCACCTGCGGATCGCAGGCTGGACATCCTCAAGGCTGCCGGGGGGCAGAAGGCGATTTTCGTTACCCCTGAAGGCATCGTTTCTGCCATTGAGGCGTGATGATGGATAAGTATGCGGATAGCGCTACAGATTTCAGTGCCCCGGCCATGGTCGAGGGCATCGCGCAAGTGGTGAAAATTGAGGGCGAGGCCGCCTGGCTGATACCGGAGCAGGGTTCCAGTTGCGGCAGTTGCGCCTCCGCAACGGCATGTGGCTCCAAAGGCGGCGGCACTGCGGCCAGCCGGTTGGAGGGACGCCGTTTCCGGATAGATAACCACACTAATCTTTCGGTTGGTGACCGCATCGTGTTCGGGGTCAGGGAAAACGTGCTGCTCAAGGCTTCGTTCACCGCCTACGCCATCCCGCTCGCCGTCATGCTGCTTTCCGGAGCACTGGCGCAATGGCAGTATGGCAGCGATCTTGCCACCATGGCGGCGACAGTCGCCGGTTTGGCAATCGGGCTGGGGGTTGCGCGGGCGGTGGCCGGGCGCTTGCAGAGCAGGGGCGATCTCGCTCCGCTATTCCTGCGCCGAGCCAGGCCGGGCGAGACGTGCAATTCATGATTAAGCAGGAAAAAACACAATGAAAGAATACGTACTTTTGGTGTTCACTTCGGCGCTGGTCAACAACGTCATCCTTGGCCGTTTCCTCGGGCTTTGTCCGGCCATGGGCGTGACCACGCGGCTGGATGCCGCTGTCGGTATGGGCATGGCGACCACCTTCGTGATGACGGTTGCCGCCCTGGCGGGCTGGATGGTCAACACGCTGTTGCTTGAACCTTTCGGTCTCGGTTATCTGCGCACGATCACCTTCATCCTGATCATCGCTTCTACTGTCCAGTTCACCGAAATGGTCGTCAGGAAGGTATCGCCATCGCTGTTCCAGTTGCTGGGTATCTACCTGCCGCTGATCACCACCAACTGCGCGGTTCTCGGTGTCGCGCTGTTGCTGGTAGCGGACAAGATGAGCTTCATTTCCAGCGTGCTGTTCGCGCTCGGCTCCGCCATGGGCTTCAGCCTGGTGCTGGTGATGTTCGCCGGCCTGCGCGAGCGGCTGGCGCTGATGGATGTGCCGCGCCTGTTCGCCGGGCCACCGATCGGCTTTATCGTGGTCAGCCTGCTGGCGCTGGCGTTCATGGGTTTCTCTGGCATGGGGGCAAGCTGAACATGACTGGCATATTGATCGCTATCGGCAGTCTCACGTTGATCGGCCTCACCCTGGGCACCGTGCTCGGCGCGGCGGCACGCCGTTTCGCCGTAAAAGAAGACCCGCTGGAAGAAGAGCTGAAAGCCATGATGCCCGGCTCGCAGTGCGGCCAGTGCGGCTATGTCGGCTGCGCCCAGTATGCGGGGGCGCTGGCGAAGGGGGAGGAAGGTTCGATAACCAAATGCGCCCCCGGCGGCAAAGTGCTGGTCGAGGCGCTGTCCGCCAAGCTGGGTATCGCCGCCGACCTTTCCGCCCTCGAGGAGAAGGTGCCGGAGCACGCCTTTATCAAAGAGGAGCTTTGCATCGGCTGCACCCGCTGCATCCGCGAGTGCTCGACCGACGCCATTCTGGGCGCCAACAAGCTGATGCACACCATCATCGTGGATGCCTGCCACGGTTGCAGCAAATGCGTCCCGGTCTGCCCCACCGACGCCATTGTCATGGTTCCGTATCCGGAGACAGTGGTCAACTGGCACTGGCCGAAACCGGAAAGAGAGAACACGCAACCCAGGCCCGAGGTGGTGCATGCGCATTGAAGCGGATTTAAGGAACGTGCAAAGATGAAAATTTTTACGGTTCGCGGCGGCATCCACCCGGAGTACCGCAAGGATATCACCAGCGAGAAGGGCATCACTGTTTTACCGATGCCGGCCACGCTCTACATCCCGTTGCAGCAGCATATCGGCGCTCCAGCCGAAGTGCTGGTCGTTGCGGGCGATCCGGTCAAGAAGGGCCAGATGATTGCGCGCAACCAGGGCTCGGTATCGGCGTCGCATCACGCGCCCACCTCGGGCCGTATCATGGAAATAACCGAGGTTGCCGCGCCACACCCATCCGGGTTGCCGCAAACCACCATCATTCTCGAGTCGGACGGCAAGGATGAGTGGGGCGATCTGCCCGAGCCGATCACCGACCCGTTTGCTGTTGACCCCAAGGCGATTCACGACCGCGTCGCTTGCTCGGGCATCGTCGGCATGGGCGGTGCCGCATTCCCTTCGGCGATCAAGCTGAACCTCGGACAGCAGAAAAAACTCGAAATTCTGCTGCTTAACGGCGCCGAGTGCGAGCCCTATCTCACCTGTGACGACCGGGTGATGCGCGAGCATGCCGACGAGGTGGTGGATGGCGCGCGCATCATGGCGCACGCGCTGGGCACACCCAGAGTAATCATCGGCATCGAGCAGAATAAACCGCAGGCAATCGAGGCGATGACCAGGGCGGCTTCCACCTTCCCCAACGTCGAGGTGGTCGCTGTGCCGGTGCAGTACCCGATGGGCTCCGAGCGCCATCTGGTGCAGGCGATTACCGGCATCGAAACGCCGGCACGCAAGCTCACCGCCGATCTCGGTATCGTGGTACACAACGTTGCCACCGCCCGCGCCGTACACCACGCCGTCCGTTTTGGCCGCCCGCTGGTCGCGCGGGTGGTGACGGTGAGCGGCGGTGCGATCCGCGACCCGAAAAACCTACTCGCGCCCATCGGCGCAAAAATAGCCGACCTGGTCGAGTTCTGCGGCGGCTTTGCGGCGCGCCCCGAGAGTGTGGTCAACGGCGGGCCGATGATGGGCCAACCGCTTGCCAGCCTCGATGCGCCGGTGGTCAAGGGAACCTCGGGCATCCTGGCGCTTACCGCCGAAGAAATCAACGACCGCCCCGCCAGCGCCTGCATCCGCTGCGGCAGTTGCATCACCATTTGCCCGTGCGGCCTGTCGCCGGTGGAAATGTCCGCATTCATCCGCAAGGACAACCTGGAAACCGCCGCCAAGCTGGGCGTGATGGACTGCTTTTCCTGCGGCAGTTGTTCCTGGGTGTGCCCGTCACATATCCCGCTGGTGCATTACTTCAACTACGCCAAAGGAATGTTGCGAGATCAGGAAAGTGACCGGCGCAAGAACGAGCGCATCAAGCTGCTGGCCGAGGTGCGCGTCATCCGCGTCGAGAAAGCCGCCGAAGCCAAGCGTGCCGCCCTGGCCGCGAAAAGCAAACCGGCTGCGGAAGCCGCGCCTTCCGGTGCCGCCGGAGAGGCCAAGGCCGCAACAGAAGAAAAGGTCAACGCATGAGTGTCGTCGCAAGCGCAAAAAAGAGCGGGCCGTTCGCCCACGGGTTCAGCAGCGTCCAGAAAACCATGTTTACGGTGTTGCTGGCGCTGGCGCCAGCCACCGCTTTCAACCTCTATCTGTTCGGCTGGCCCGCGATCCTGCTGTTTACCATCACGGTCGGCGCATGCGTGGCAATCGAGGCGGTTTGCCTGCAGCTGGCCGGCAAGCCGGTAGGGGCGACGCTGGCCGATTGCTCGGCGGTGCTGACCGGCTGGCTGCTGGCAATGAGCCTGCCGCCTTGGGCGCCGTGGTGGGTGGGCGTGCTGGCGGCGATTTTCGCCATCGCTCTGGCCAAACACGCATTCGGCGGCATCGGCCAGAATGTGTTCAACCCGGCCATGGTCGGGCGTACTGTCATGCTGATTTCGTTTCCGGTGGCGATGACCATCTGGGTGGCGCCGCATCCGCTGTTTTCGGCTGGCGCGCCTGGCCTGGCCGAATCCTTCGCCATCACCTTTGGCGGCAACGTTCCCGACACCATGAGCGCGGCCTCGGCGCTAGGTCACATCAAGACCGAGCTGTCGCGCGGCATTCCGGTGACCCAGTCCATGTCCCAGGTACCCGACCTGATGGATATGACGCTGGGCTATCGCGCCGGCAGCATGGGCGAGACATCGCTGCTGCTGATACTGGCGGGCGGGCTGTTCCTGATGGCGAAGCGCATCATCTCCTGGCATATCCCGGTGAGCATGATGGGTTCGCTGTTTCTGATTGCGGCGCTGTTCCACGCCATTGATCCCGCCCGTTTTACCTCCGGCACTTTCCATCTGGTATCCGGCGCCACTGTTCTGGGGGCGTTCTTCATCGCCACCGATTATGTGACCTCACCGGTATCCAAGTCGGGGCAGCTCGTGTTTGGCGCCGGTGTCGGCCTACTCACCTGGAGCATCCGTAATTTTGCAGGCTATCCGGAGGGCATGGCCTTCGCGGTGCTGCTGATGAATTCGCTGACCCCCATCATAGACCAGTACACCCGCCCGCGCGCATTCGGGCGCAACCGCAAAGGCGAGCCGCTGCCGCTGGAGAAAAAACCATGAGCTCGCAGCGCACGCTGGTACACGGGCTGATCCTCGGAGCCTTCTGCCTCGGGTTCGGGATGCTGCTGGTTCTGACCAACAGCTTTACCGAGAACGATATAGCGCAGCGCGCCCTCGAAGACCGGCAGAATTCTCTCGCGCAGGTGATTCCGGCGAGCATCCACGACAACAATCTGGCCACGGATACGCTCAGCTTGAAGGGCGATCAGGGCAACGAGGTTGTCGCCTATCTCGCCACCAAGGAAGGCAAAGTGACCGGCGTGGCCTTCGAGACTGCCAGCCCCGGCTATTCCGGCGCGATCAAGGTGATGCTGGGCGTGGACCCGGATGGAAAAGTCCTCGGCGCGCGCGTGCTGGCCCACAAGGAAACTCCCGGCCTGGGCGACAAGATCGAAGTAAAGAAAGGCGACTGGATCCTGCGCTTTACCGGCTTGAGCATCGGCAACCCGCCGCTGGAAAAATGGAAAGTGAAGAAGGACGGCGGCCAGTTTGACCAGTTCGCCGGTGCCACCATCACGCCCCGTGCTGTGGTCAAGGCGATCCGCGAAGGGCTCCAGTTTTTTGATGCCAACAAGGCAAAATTTATGGAATTCAAGAGCAGCAAAACGGAAACGGCAGGCGCTAACACCGCCGTGGCACCGAAATAGGGGGATAGATTACATGGCGACGATAGACGAATACCGCACCATAGTCCGGGAAGGCTTATGGACCAACAACGGTGTGCTCAGCATGATGCTGGGTCTCTGTCCGGCCATGGCCATGACCAACAGCGCCACCAATGGTCTGGGCATGGGGCTGGCGACGGCGTTTGTGATGACCGGTTCCGCGATGCTGGTGTCCATTTTCCGCAACCACTTCTCCCAGGAAGTACGCATCCCGGTGTTCGTGCTGATCATCGCGACCATGGTGACGGTGGTGGATATGTGCATGAACGCATGGCTGCACGAGATGTATAAGGTGCTGGGCCTGTTCATCCCGCTGATTGTGGTGAACTGCCTGCCATTCGCGCGCATCGAAATGGTTGCCTCGAAAAAACCGATACTGCCATCGCTGGCGGACGGCTTCTTCATGGGTGTGGGCTTTGCCCTCGCGCTCACTGTCATCGGCGCGGTGCGCGAAATCAGTGGCTCCGGCACCTTGTTTGCGGACGCATCGCTGCTGCTCGGGCCCGCCTTCAAATTCCTGGAAATGCGCATCCTGCCGGAAGAGTCCGGCATCCTGATGATGATCTTGCCCCCTGGCGCGTTTCTGGCTACCGGCCTGTTGCTGGTGGTCAAGCGCATGATAGACGAGCGCTCGGCCAAATCCGCCCAGGCTGCCACCGCCCCCAGCGCCGCGTGAGGTAAAAATGAAAATCGGAATCGCCTACGCCCTGCCGCAACGCCAGGTTTGGTTTGATGTCGAGATGCCTGACGGCGCAACCATTCAGGACGCCATCGCCCGCTCCGGCATCCTCAAACAGTTTCCGGAGATTGATTTGGAAAAAAACAAAGTCGGCATATTCAGCAAGCTCAGCAAGTTGGACGCGGCGCTCAATGATGGCGACCGCATCGAAATCTATCGCCCCATCATCTGCGACCCCAAGACCGTGCCGCGCAAATCCAAGGGTGGTGACGCAGCGGAGGCTTGAGCGGCCATCTTCAGGCTGGCGGTGCAACAAAGTTGGGCGATCCCTGCTGCGGCAAAATACATCCGTGGAGTGCTTGGCACCATGGAAATGAAAAAAATCCATTCTGGCAAGCTGCGCGCCATCGGTTACGACGCACGCGCCAGCTCGCTGCAAGTCCGGTTCGATGATGGCAGTACCCTGCAATATAGCGGCATCGGCGAGGATACCTGGCGGCGATTCAGCTCTTCCGGCGCTGCATGGAGTTTTTACCGCGACAATATCGAGGAGGAGTTCAAGGCGGTGCGCGTTTCCGGGAGCGACGCCGCAGGCAATAATCCGCTCGATGCGTTATTCCGCAAGCCGTGATCTTGCCTGTGCGCATCCCGTAAACTGAAAGGAGTTGATCATGCAAATACCGGATCGTGATGGTGATGGCTATCTCGTCAGTATGGATGACTGGACGCCGGAGATCGGTCGCCTGATGGCCGAGGCGGACGGCTACGAACTGAACGGGAAGAAGTGGGAGCAGATCGTGAAGGCGCGCGAGTATTTCGAGGAATTCGGAACGGTGCCGCCGATACGCAAGTTCGCCAAATATATCGGCGAAGACCAGAAAGATGTCTTCGAGCTGTGGATGACCGGGCCGATGAAACCGATCACCAAATACGGCGGCATGCCCAAGCCGACCGGCTGCGTTTGAGCGATAAAAACCGGGGCGTCAGCGCGCCACGCGCGCTTTTTCCAGTTTGGCCTTCAGTTCCGGCAGGAGCGAGGCGACCGCCTTTTCGCCTTCCATCACGGCGCGGTGCCGGTCTTTCATATCGGTCAAACTGAGCCCGACCGTGTTCGGGCGAACTACCACGTCCGCTTCCGGCAGCTCGTTGCGGCTGATGGCTTGCCCCATGATGGTGAAGGTCTGCATCAGCACATCCAGCGTGCTTTCGGTTTTGCCATGCTGGGGTTTGTCTGAAATATCAACCGCGATGACGAAATCGGCGCCGAGCGAGCGCGCCACGCGCACCGGCACCGGGCTAACCAGGCCGCCGTCCACATATTCGCGCTTGCCGATGGCGACCGGCTGAAACAGCCCGGGCACCGCGCTGGAAGCGCACACCGCCATGCCGGTGTCGCCGGTGCGGAACACGATTTTTTCGCCGCTGCGCAAATCGGTGGACACCACCGCGAACAGGCGCGGGAGCTTTTCCAGGGTGCGCTGCTTGACGGTGCGGTTGATGAAACCCCGCAACGCATCGCACTTGAGGAAGCCGCGGTTGGGCAGTGACCATTCGTTGAGCTGGCCATCTTCCATCTCGATGGCCAGCGCCTGAATCTCGAAGCCGCTGTACCCGGCGGCATACAGTGCGCCCACCACGGAACCGGCGCTGGTGCCGACCACGATGTCGGCGGCGATGCCCTGCGCCTCCAGCGCCTTGATTACGCCGATATGGGCAAAACCGCGCGCCGCGCCGCCGCCCAGAGCCAGCGCGATTTTCGGCGGCGGGCGCACGGCGGGGGGTGGCGCAACGGGCGGGGGAACCGGGGGTTCCGCCAAGGGAGGCGCGACGGGAGGTTCGGTAACGGCTGGGGCAGCTACAACAGGCTCGGCAGGGAGCGGTGTGGGAATTTCGGTCTCCGTCTGTTTGGGAACCGTGCTGCATGCGGCAAGCAGCAGCGCGGCCAGCGGCGCGAGCGAACTCAAGCATGTGCGACCTGCCAGAAAGCGCATACTGCCGCAATGCCGACGGAACATCGCGTTACTGGCCCATGCACTGCGCGGGGCGGTGGCTCGCCTCTATCGAGGAGGCGTCGCAGCTCCAGGCAAGCTTTCCGTCGGAAACGCGCGGGATGAAGATAAGCGACTTGCCGGATACCGGGTTCTGGTTTGGCAGGAAGGTCAGCGTGATCACGCCGTTTGCGACGTTGAGCGAATACGATAAATCGCCCCGCTCCTCAAAAGTGGAAAAGTAAGGCTTGCCCTGGCTATCCGCCTGGCGCAGCGCATTGTTGTCGGCGGGTAGCGTCTTGCGCTCGCCGTAATAATTTGCGATGGCGCTCTCGATGCCGGCGGCTTTTTCTATGGCAAGCGTGGAACGGATGCGCCCTTCGCGCTCATCTGTCCCGGAAAAGGCGACCCAGATCAGAATCACGACCAGTATCTGCGATGCGATCAGGGCGGCTAATACGGTAGTTGATTTCTTGCTGCTTCCAGGTTGTGTTGCCACGGTGCTATCTTCCTTTCTTGCGTGATCATGTTGGGCGCCCTTGCCTGGCAGAATCCGCAGGCCGCTGCAAGTAGCCCACAATCGCGCCGAACTCTTTGTGAAGTATCGCCCCGGTGAAACGCTGGGCCTGGGTATTGTAGCGGCTGTCATGGTGGCTGTCATAAAGCATCAGTCAGGTTTTTGGGATGCGCGAGGCGTTTTGAAGGAACAAAATCTTACCCGGCGGCATCTCGGCTATAATTTGAGCGAGGTCGCTGCTAAAACTTCATGTTTTATTGCTGGTTGCCACTCTGGCGCGGGCGAGAACCCTCAACCAACATGCCGGATGTCCGAATTGGGGTTTTGTGTCTCCCTTTTTTTGCGGGAATGACTGCTTTTTAGAAGGCGTGCAAGCAATGGAAAACTGCGGAAAGTGACGGAGTTTCCAGTTGTTTTTGTGGCTGGAATTTGAATTTAAGATGGACGGGACATGATGGGCAACAGAAAACTCCGCGTCTTGCTGGTGGAAAGATCGCAAGATGATGCGGCGCACACGCTGACCAAGCTGGAAGAGAGCGGGTATTGGGTCGAGCACTTGCAGGTGGATAACGCTTCGGCTATGGGAGAAGCGCTGGCAGGGGACGGGCGGAGCGACGAGGATTGGGATGTGGTGCTGTGCAGCTACGACCCTTCCGGTTTCTGTGGTCTGGAAGCGCTTTATCTGGTGCAATTGCGGCAGATAGATATTCCTTTTTTGTTCCTGTCTCACGACTTGCGCGAAGAGGCCATTATTCACGCCATGCGGGCCGGCGCTGACGATTATATTTTCAAGGGCAGCCTGAACCGGCTGGCGCCATCCATAGAACACAACTTGCGCGCGGCGCGCATCCGCAAAGAGCACCGCAAGGTCCAGCTCGCTTTGCTGGAAAACCAGACCCAGCTGCACGCGTTTATCGCAGATTTGCCGGGCATGGCCTACCAGGTACTGCTCGGGCCGGATGGCAGTATCAGTTTCCCATATGTCAGCGAAGGCAGCTACGCGGTGCTTGGCATCAACCCGGCGGATCTGGGGAAAACTCCCACCCTGTTTCTCGGTATGTTGCACCCGGAGGATCGTGCCTCCTACGCCCAGACTATGGACATTTCGGCTCGCCAGCTTTCGTTCTGGAACTGGGAAGGGAGAATACGGATTTCGCCGGGAAACGAAACCAAATGGATCAACCTGCGCTGTAGCCCGCGCACGGTCCAAACGGGAATCTTGTGGGAAGGCATCATGTTCAACATCACCCAGAGCAAGCTGGCGGAAATCGAGCTGAACCGCTCGCAGGAGCAGTTGCGCGAGCTTTCTTCGCACATCCACGACGTGCGCGAGCAGGAGCGCCTCGCCATCGCGCGGGAGGTGCATGATAATCTCGGCAGCACCCTCACCGCCATCAAGCTCGATATCGCCTGGCTGGGCGGGCGCCTGAAAACGGCCAACCCGGAACTGGCGGCCAAAGCGGGAAATATTGAAAATCTGGTGGATAAATGCACCATGGCCGCCACCAATATTTCGCGCACGTTGCGACCGAGCGTGCTGGATACGTTCGGAATCGGTGCGGCTATCGAAATCGAAGCGGGCGAGTTCGAGCAGAGAACGGGGATTACCTGCACATTCAAAAACCTGGACGATGGCGCGGCTCCTGCTCCCGATGCCGCCATTGCGCTGTTCCGCATTTTCCAGGAATCGCTCGCCAATATTACCAAGCATTCCCGCGCCAGCAAGGTTGAGGCGGAAATCGTCAACCGCGCCGGGTGCATCCATCTGATCGTCAGCGACAACGGTTGCGGCTGCACCGAGGTTGATCGCAGGAAACCCAATTCCTTCGGGTTGCGCGGCATCATGGAGCGTGCCGCCCATTTCGGCGGCGATGTGCGGGTTTGCAGCGCACCCGGCGAGGGCACCACGATTGAGGTATGCATTCCCCAGCAACACGCGCTGGCGCCGGATGGGGGCGAGCAACTTGCGGTTACATGCGCTACCCTCATGGGGGCATGTGGGGCGGCACGATGATAAAAATACTGGTAGTGGACGACCACGCCCTGATCCGCAAGGGGATGAAGCAGATTCTCGACAACACCGAAGACATGCGGGTGGCCGGAGAAGCCGACAGCGGCGCACAGGCCATCCGCATGGTGCAGGCAAGCCCATATGATGTGGTTCTGCTGGACATCACCATGCCGGACAGAAATGGCATAGACGTGCTCAGGCAGCTCAAGATCAACCACCCCCAGATGCCCGTGCTGATGTTGAGCATGCACCCGGAGGAGCAATATGCTCTGCGTTCGATGAAGGCGGGGGCGGCCGGCTATTTGAGCAAGCAAAGCGCCCCGACGCAACTGGTCAAGGCTATCCGCCAGGTTGCCAGCGGGAAAAAATACATCAGCAGCGAACTGGCGGAGCAGCTCGCCGAAGGGCTGTCGCAGGGCTACCAGGAATTGCTGCACCAGACCCTGTCCAACCGCGAATACCAGACGCTGTGTTTGATGGCTTCCGGCAAAAGTTTGAGCGAGATCGCGGACACCATGTCGCTCAGCGCCAAAACCGTCAGCGTGTATCGCGCCCGCCTGCTGGAAAAAATGAAGCTGAAGAACAACGCAGAGGCGGTGCGGTATGCCATCAACAACCACCTGATAGATTGACGCGCCGCCCGCCTTTTTCGATACCCCGCAAGCGGTATATTGGTACAATTCCAAGCTGGAACCGGAGCCGGGAGCGACGGTAATTTGCCAGCTTGCTTCCGCCGCATATTGCCGATAATTATTCTTGCCGAGCTACCCGCAGAGTTCACTCATGGCCGCACTTACCAATCCTTCCGACATCGCGCGGGAAGCCCTGAAAACCTTGGCCGCGCGCAAGATTGCCCCTACCCCGGACAACTATGCGCGCGTGTACCGGGCGATCGGCGGTGCCGTCGGCGGGGCGGTCGCCGCCGCGATACCCCAGGCGCAGATGCAGCCAGCAGGCCAGGAAAAAATTGCTCCGGCATGGCCCAGGCTGATCCGCGACCTGCTCAAGCAACTGGAAACACCGCATAAAGGCATCACCCTTACCCGCAAGAAGGAAGGCCTGGAAACCGTGTTGAGCAAATTTGCCAGCAACCCGGACTCGCAGTTCGAGAAGTTGCAGGCTTTGGTGCTTTCCTGGTCAAGGAGTGATAAAAAGCATCGAGCTGGTGGCCCCGTTGCGCGACCTGCTGGCGCAAGCCTTGGAAAACCAGCTCGCCGCACAGCCCGATCTGACAGAAGAAATCCGGGCGTTGGCCCAACAGGCGCGCGCTGTCGGCGATCACGGGCAGGGCGCCAGGCTGGCAAAGCAGTTGCGCCAGTTCTGGATCAAGCTGGCGCTGCGCGATGAAGACAAGGCGAAGGTACAGGAAGGCGTGGTGCGCCTGCTGCGCCTGCTGGTGGAAAATATCGGTGAGCTGGCCGCAGAAGACAAGTGGCTGCACGGGCAGATTCTCACTTTGAAGGGAATCATCGCGCAACCTCTGGATAAGCGCACCATCGCCGATGCGGAGCGCAGTCTTCGCAACGCCATCATCGAACAGGGTTTCCTGAAAGAAAGCCTGAGCGATGCCAAGACCAGCCTCAAGAACCTGATGGCCACTTTCATTGATAGCCTGGGCGGCTTGACCGAAAGCACCGGCGCATACCACACCAGAATTTTCGAATACAGCCAGAGGATCAAAGGCGCCGACAACCTCGCCGCGTTGAGCCAGATTCTCGATGAGGTCATGCACGATACGCGCGGCATCCAGGACAGCGCGCAGCGCTCGCACCAGGAGCTGCTCGTCACCCGCAAGCAGGCGCAGCAGGCCGAAGAGCGCGTCCGGCAACTGGAACAGGAGCTGGAGCAAACCAGCGAGCTGGTTCATGCGGACCAGCTCACCGGCGCACTGAACCGCCGCGGCCTGGACGAAACGCTGGAACGCGAGATCAAGCGCGCCGACCGCCAGCAAACTCCGGTTTGCCTGGCGATGCTCGACATAGATAATTTCAAGCAGATCAACGACACCATGGGCCACCAGACGGGCGACCGGGCGCTGGTTCACCTCGCCAAGGTCATCAAGGAAACCCTGCGCCCGACCGATGCGGTGGCGCGTTACGGCGGCGAAGAATTTCTTATCGTATTGCCCGACACCGGCCTGGCGGAGGCCGTGGAAACCATTACCCGCCTGCAGCGCGAGCTCACCAAAAAGTTTTTCCTGCACGAAAACGATCGCCTGCTGATCACCTTCAGCGCCGGCGTGGCGGAGCGCACCGCAAGCGAAGTTGCAGAAGACGCGATCGGGCGCGCCGACAGGGCCATGTACCAGGCCAAAAAAAGCGGAAAAAACCGCGTGCTTCCGGCGGAGTGACCATGGCTTTCAAACATCAGATTTTTTATGCCATCACGCTGGCGCTCTGCTTGGGAGCAGGCAGTGCCTTGGCCGCCGCGCAACCCGCCGCTGGACACGATCATGCACACCATGGCGGAGCCGCCCAACCGGCGCTCGACAACGGAAAGAAGTGGGCGATAGATGAGCCGCTGCGCAAAGCGATGGGAGCTATCCGCGACGCTGTCGCCGCGTCGCTGGATGGCATTCACAACGGCAAGTTCGCCGATGCAGAATATGCCGGGTTGGCCAAGAAAATCGGCGGCGAAGTGGAGTACATGGTGGGCAACTGCAAGCTCGATCCCAAGGCGGACGCGCAACTGCATTTGATCATCGCCGACATTCTGGCCGGCATTGAGACGATGGAAGGCAAACGGAAGAAAATCAAGCGCATGGATGGCGCTGTGAAAGTGATCGGCGCGCTGGAGAAATATCCGGCTTATTTCGACGACCCCGGCTGGAAACCGCTCAAGCATTGACGGGTCGGCGACCCCGGCTACTTTTCCCGGTTGCTCCCGGCCACCATCCGGTATTCGAACAACCTGCACTCGATTGCCCCGTTGAACAGGGGCGTGCGGCGCGAAGCCGACAGACGGATAAACTTGGGCAGTCGCAGATCCGAAGTGAACAGATAGACGTTCCAGCCGCCGAATTTTTTCTTCAGCATATCCCCCAGCTTCGGATACAGCTCTTCCAGTTCCTTTAGCTCCCCCATACGTTCTCCGTAAGGCAGGTTCGCCACCAGCACGCCATGGTCGGCTGGCGCAGAAATCTCCAGGGCGTTGGCCTGTTTCAGATCAACCGCCTGGCGGATGTCCGCCTCATCCAGGTTGCGGTGTGCCGCCTTGAGCGCGTCGCCGTACAGATCGCTGCCGTAAATCGGCAGCTCCGCCACCGGCATCTGCGCGGCTTGAGCTTCGGCGCGGATGGCCCGCCCGGTGGCGGCATCAAAATTTTTCAGCAGCTCGAAGGCGAAACTGCGGTTTATTCCCGGCGCGATGTTGAGCGACATTAGCGCCGCTTCGATCAGAAAGGTGCCGCTGCCGCACATCGGGTCCAGCAGCGGCGTACCGGGCTGCCAGCCGGCCAGCTTCAGGATGCCGGCGGCAAGGTTTTCGCGGATCGGGGCGATGTTGGTATGCAGGCGCACGCCGCGCTTGAACAGGGGCTCGCCGGAGGTATCCAGATACAGCGTCATGCGGCTCTGGTCGAGGAAAGCGTGGATGCGCATGTCGGGCGCATGGGTGTCCACGCTGGGGCGCTCGCCGGCGATCTGGCGGAACTTGTCGCACACCGCATCCTTGATTCTCAACGTGGCAAAATCCAGGCTTTTCAGCGGGCATTTGATCGCCGCCACGTTGACGCGGATGGTGCGCGAAACGTCGAACCATGCGCCCCACGGCAGGGCGCAAGCGGCATTGTAGATGTCCTGCTCGCTGCGGTAATCGCTCGCTGCCACCCGCCACAGCACGCGGCTGGCGATGCGGCTGTGCAGGTTGACGCGGTAGCACAAGGGCCAGCCGCCGCAAAAATGGACGCCGCCGTCGGTGGCGCGAACGTCCTGCGCGCCCAACCCGCGCAACTCGTCGGCCAATACCGCTTCCAGGCCGCGCGGGCAGGGGGCAAAAAAATGCTCCTTCACAGCGGTTTCACCGTCACCAGGATGACCACGGCCATCAGGATCAATACCGGAACCTCGTTGAACCAGCGGTACCAAATATGGCTATGCGTGTTGAGCCCCTGCTTGAACTGGGCGAGCAGGCGCCCGCAGTAGAAATGGTAGGCCACGAGTATCACCACCAGCAGCAGCTTGACGTGCATCCACCCGCCGGTGATGCCGTAACCCAGCCACAGCCAGATGCCGAACAGCAGCGCCAGCGCCGCGATGGGGGTGACGAAGCGGTACAGCTTGTGCGACATCAGCAGCAACCGCTCGCGCTCGGAGTCTCCGGTCACCATCGCCAGATTGACGAAGATGCGCGGCAGGTAAAACAGCCCGGCAAACCA
>VIKH01000009.1 GCA_008080515.1 Gallionellaceae bacterium
TCACACTGGCGCTATAAGTCACTTCGGCCACCCCGCTGGCGTTGATCGTGCCGCCCGAAAGCAGGGAAACCAGATTGCCGTTGGCGTCTCTGAGCGTGACGGTCGCGCCGCTGGAAAACGGGCCTTTGAAGGGAGTGACGGTAGCGCTGGCGGTGGCCGCGCCGCCAGCGCCGCTGCCCCCGCCGCAACCGGCCAGTACCAGTGATGTGATGGCGGTCAGCGCGATGCCCAGTTCCGCCGCTTTGAGAAGGTTGCGTTTGTTGTACATGGTTTGTTCCTCGGGTTGGTTGGGGTCTGGAAAACCGGACTCGTTCAAATATGTTCCCATGGCGCCAACGTTAAGGCATCGCCGCTGGTTTGTGTACCCCGCGTTCTGGGGGGGTATGGCGCTTTCCTTTCCCAAGGCGGAGGGCTGGGTCTGTGCTGAGCCTCCTGAAATATCGAAGGGCGAAGGAGGGCGGGCGGGGGAGCCACCATACAAATTCACCCGCCCCCTCACGTCAAGGGAGGAGGGGGTTTACGAAACCAGAATGCTAAAAACGATACGTTGCGCCGAGCGAGTAGAGGTCAATATCGCCTTGCCCGGTGGTGTTGGGGTCACCCAGTTTGCTGAATTTTTCCCATTCGCCGCGGATGCCCCAGTTGCGGGAAAAGTTGTATTGCAGGCCGACCCCATAATGGGTGTTGGTGGAAATCGCCCGCGAGGGAAGGGTCAGGGTGAAAAATCCCGTGGAGGCCACGATATCGGCGGTCACGCTTGCCCGGATGATCCCCAGCCTGCCATATACCGAGAAGTTGTCTGTCACGGGGGCTGCGGCGACCACATCCGCGTTCCAGCCGTCGGCCTGGATGCTGTCGCTGAAGGCTCCACCCGGCAGAGGGGCGGTGAAGGTTCCCGCCGCCTCCAGCTTGCCCAGATTGACGTAGCCGCCTTCGATGGCGAGCCAGCCGTTCAGGCCATAACCCGCATACAGTTTGAAATCGGTGCATTTGCAGTTGACTGAGCTTTGCGCGGTGATTCCCTGCGCCGCCAGGGTCGCGTCAAGATCGGTCGCGCCGGATTGAACCACGCCTTGCCCGATCGCGCCCCCGATGTACCAGCCGACCTCCGCCCGGACGGGCAGAGCCGAACAAATTCCCAGCACACCGATTGCCAGTAACGAGCCGCGCATACCATTCTCCTTATAGTTGTTTCCGAATACCCCGCCGACCGGGGCGGCATGATAACAAATGCGGGGCGCCCGATTCCCGGTTTTTCGCTTACACGATCCCCATGTTGCGCGCCGTTAGCGCGGCCTCGGCGCGGGAGGAGACGTTGAGTTTCCGGTAAATATCCTTGACGTAGCCGGACGCGGTATGCGGGCTGATACCAAGCAGCTTTGCGGTCTCGGATAAGGTGAGCCCCTTGGCGATGCAGCGCAGCACATCGGTCTCGCGCTCGGTGAGCCGCTCGCGCACCGGTTGCGGGGCGGGCTGGAAGTAGCCGAGCATTTTGCGGGCGATGGCGGGCGATAGCGGCGGATGGCCTTCGGTAATGCCTTTGAGCAAAGCCACGATTTGTGCCAGCGGCTGGTCTTTCAGCAGGTAGCCGCGCGCGCCCGCGCGCAGGGCGGGGAAAATATGCTCGTTGTCGTCAAAGATACTGGCGACCACGCACAATGTTTGCGGCGCGCTGCCGTTCAGCTCGGCGATCAGCTCGACGCCGCTGCCATCAGGCAGCTCCAGGTCTATCAGCGCGAGGGCGGGCGCGGGGTGCGCGCTCAGCCATGCGCGCGCTTCGGCGAGGTTGCCGGCGCAGTGCAGGGCGATGCCGGGGTAAACGGCCTCCAAGGCCTGGCTCAACCAGGTCTGGGATTCGGGGATGTCATCCAGGATCAGTGCGGTTTTCATGGTGGGGATGATAGCGGAGCAGGCAAAAATATCATCCCCGCGTTTCGGGGGGGACGCCGCGAAGCGGGATTTCCAGCATCACTTTGCAGCCGCCCGGCGGGTTTTCCCCCCAGGTCAAT
This sequence comes from Gallionellaceae bacterium, assembly GCA_008080515.1. Taxonomy (GTDB): domain Bacteria; phylum Pseudomonadota; class Gammaproteobacteria; order Burkholderiales; family Gallionellaceae; genus VIKH01. The sequence continues at coordinate 2,010 of VIKH01000009.1, forward strand.
TGGCCGCCCAGCGCTGCGGCGCGCGCGCGCATTCCGGTCATGCCGCGATGCGGCCTGACGCTGGCCACCGGGCACCCTGCGCCGTTATCGCGCACTTCCAGCACAAAACGGTCGTGGGGGAACCGCGTGATGATTTCGATGTGGCTCGCGGCGGCGTGGCGCAGCACGTTGGAGACCGCCTCGCGCAGAATGCGGCTCAGGTGCAGCGCGGCGTCGGCGCCGATGTGAAGATCGCGTTCCTGTTCCGGAAGCTGCCAGGTCAGCTCGAGACCGGCAACCCGCACGCGCTGCTCGGTTTCGGCGCGCAGATCGGCCAGCAGGTCGCCGAACGGGGTGGCGGATTGCTCCGAGCGCGATACCACATCGCGCAGGTCCTGCAGGGCGGAACGCGCCAGGTCGGCCTGGTGCGGCAAATTGGCCCGTTGCGCCGAGATCGCCAGGCCGAGCAGCTTTGCGCCCACGTCGTCGTGCAGGTCGCGGTAGATACGCTCGCGCTCGGTGGTCGCGGCCTGGCTCATTTCCAGCGCATGCCGCGCCTCGTAGTTCCTTTTCAGTTCCTTTTGGGCGGCGGCGACCCGCTGCTCCAGCTCGCGGTTGAGGCGCTCGGTTTCGTCGAGCGCGGCAACGAAACGCTGGACCAGATGCAAGGAAAGGAACAGCACCAACACCGGAACCAGGAAAAACAGCAGGTGGAACTGGTTGCTCCACAGCGACACCAGCGTTTCCCAGGACAGCAGCCCGGGAATGGGGTTCTCCATCAGCCAGTCGTGCAGACCGGCCAGCACAAAAAGCGTGAGCACCACCGCCAGCGCCAGCGATTTGCCGCCGGGCGCTTTGCGCCAATGCTGCCATGACAGCACCATCAGGTAGATCCCGAGCGCAAACGTGACGGCGTGAGTGGTCGTGGCGTGGGAAACAAAATCCGTGTCGTAGGCCGCCATCGGGTAAAGGAAAGCCAGCGCGAACACGCCCTGGGCGGCGATCAACAGCTTTTCAAAACGCGCGCGTGCGATCCCGAGAAAGCGGTGCATGAAACCGACCAGAAACACCATCCAGAAATCCAGCGCGGTGTGGGCGAACCATAAAAATAGTCCGCCCTGGATGGGCGGGTCGCGCACGAACAAATGGGTGTTGAACCCGGCCCAGCAAAAGCTCGATAGCGCGAACCAGAGATAGGCCGTATCGCGGCGGCGCAACAGCCACAGCCCCAGGAAAAACAGCCCGACCAGCCCGAGCAGCGCGGTGAAGGTCTGGCTCAACTCGTTCTGCACGAACTGGCGCTGCAGGTAGACCGGCTTGAGCTGGGCGTCCGGGCCGATTTGCACCGGGGAAAACATGCCGAAGCCGGGGTAGGTTTTCAGGTGGATCAGCAGCTCGTTTTCGCCGCTGCGCCACAGCGCGGCGGGCGCGGTGACGTAAAGCGGGCGGTTCCAGTTGCGCGTCAACCGGCCGCTCATCTTTCCGCCGTCGCCCAGGTAGACGCCATTCAAATAAATCGCCGCATTCATGTTGAGGCGGAACAGGTAAATGCCGTGCAGTTGCTCCGGCTGCCGTTCGAGCCGGACGCGCAGCCGGTACCAGCCGCCCGTCGCAATCACGCCGCGCCGCCATAACAGGTCGGGCAGCTCTATCGCAGACCAGCGCGGGTCGTCTGCGGCAGGCGGCAGAGCCGCGTCTGCCGCGAGGAATTCCGCCTGGCGGAGCTCGCGCACATCGCCGGTTTCCGTGCGCGTCAGCGACAGGGTGAAAAGCAGCAGGAAAAGCCCCGCTGCCAGAACCGCCAGCGCGAGCAAAAGTCGGCTGCGGCCAGAACCGGGTAGCGTTTCGGAAGAATAGGACTGCAACATGAGTCAAAGAAACGCGAAGCCATGCGCACCAAGAAAAACGGGGGCTCCTGCCCCCGTTCCGCTTTGCACCACAAACCTGGAACCCATTGCGGGCAGCCGCTACGCGGATTGCCCGGCGGCCCCTTTTCTGCGGCGCACCGTAAAGCCCAGCAGACTCAAACCGGCCAGCAACATGGCGTAGCTTTCAGGCTCGGGGACGGCGGTGATCAGGATCGCCGTGTTGTTGGTGAGCACTGCCTGGTTGTTCGACCATTGCAGGTAACGGCCATTCAGGTAGGCATTCTCATCCCGGATGCCGACCGTGGCGGTCGCGCCGCGCGAGGCATCGGGGTTTACCAGGCTGCCGCCGGTTTCCATGTCGAGATAGCGGAATTCGATGGCGTTGGTGCCTTCGTACAAGACCGCTTCAAAGCTGACCGGGCTGGAGTTGCTGTTGCTGGCCGGGTCGTAAGCTTTGGTGTTGCGCCATTCCACGGTGAAGCTCTGGCTTCCCGGTGCGCCCTGCGTTTTGTAGTACACGCCGTCCGTGCCGGAGTAAGTGGTGGTCCAGTCATCCCACGCAACCGCGATCATCGGTGTGGTGGTGAAAGGCATCATCTGGCCGAGATCGGTATTGGCATTGTAGGTCGTCGAGCCGCCGAAAGTCAGCAGGCCGTTGGAAGTGATTTGTACTTGGGTGTAAGCCTGGTTGAAAAACTTGAAGCTGAAACCGAGGTTGATAGAACCGGTAACGCTGTCGTCATTGCTGCCGAGCACGCGGGTTGCGCCCGCTACCGGTGTTTTGGCTGGTGTACCCAACTCTTCCCACTGAAAGGGGATGCTGTCTGTCGCGGCGTAGCCGCCATTGGTGACAGTGGCAGCGCTTGCTGCGGATGGCAGAACCAGCAGCGCAACTGAAATGGGCAACGCCAGTAAAGCTGTTTTCTTCATATTATCGTTCTTTCCATTATGGTTATAAATCTGCATCTACCCAACTCCATAAAGCGCGGCTTCAGGTTTCTGGCTGCACAGTAGCACCAAGAGGCTTCCGGCGCACCCCCGCGTTTGCGGGGGTCGCGTGCGACCGGCTTGCTATCGTTGCCACACGCCACTGATCGGCTGCGCATCCGCGCTGTTTCCGAGATAAGGCAAGTCGAACATTTCTTCTATGGTGCGCAGGATGTTGTAGTGGTTGATGCGCTGCGCGCTGCTGCCGGATTTCACCATTGGCCCGTAGAATAGGGTGGCGACGCGGTTGTCCGCCGAACCGTCGTCTTCGTCCCAGGTGACGATGAGCAGGCTGTTATGCGCCATCGCCCATTGCGCGTAAGGCCCGATGTGTTTGGACAACCAGGCGTCGCCCCGGGCGATGCTGCCGTCGTGCATATCGTCGAGCTGGTCGGGGATGACCAGGGATACGGCGGGAAGCTGGCTATAGTCCTGCGGGAGGGAAGTGAACGGAAGGTTGAACGGTGCCAGTTCCTTCCAGTTGGCCGCCGGGTTGTGTTTGCGCTGGTACGCGCCATACACGCAGCCCTCGAAACCCGGCTCCGGCATGGATTCCGAATAGCTGGCAAAGCTCAATCCTTTTGCCAGCAGCGCACTGGCCAGATTATCGCCGCTCAATTCCAGCGGGCAGGCGTTGCTGCGGATGCCGCGCGTGCTGCCGGAAAACAGCGCGAGGTAATTCGGCTGGCTGGGGTGCGTTACGCCGTAAGATTGCGTGAACAATGCGCCGCGTTCGGCCAGCGCATTGAGATAAGGCGCATCGCGGTTGCCGATGATTTGCGAGTAGCGCCGGTTTTCTTCCACCACGATCACGATGTGGTCGGGTCGCGGCAGGGGTTGCGCCTGCACCGCAGCGGCGCACCAAACGGACAGCAGCATGATGGCCAAACCCATCCAGCCGCCTCCCGTATCCCGGTCGGGTTTGCCCGGAACAGCCAGTCCGCGCCGGAAGATGGGGCCGCAGCCGGAGAGGTCACTGCTTGAGCACAAAACTTCGTTCTCCAGTGTCGCCTTTTTTGATCTTGCAGAGGATGGGGTGCTTTACCGGCATGTTATCCGGGGTGAAACTGGTTTTGCCGGTCACGCCTTCGCAATCCTTCCGGCTGATCATGGCATCCCTTATTTTTGCGGCGTCTGTCGAGCCTGCCTGTTTGATGGCTTCCGCCACCAGCATGAACGTGTCGTAAGCCAGGGCGGCAAACCGGTCGGGGTTGGCTTTGCCGTAATCCTGCATGAACTCGGCCATTTTTGCGGACTGGGCATCCTTGGAAAAGGTGGTGTAGAGCAGCGTCTCGTTTACGGCATCGCCGCCCTTCAGAAACTCTTCGGAAAATAAATCTTCGCCCCCGAGAATAGGCAGGTTAATTCCAGCTTTTCGCATTTCCTGCGCAAGCTGGACCCCTTCGCTGACACTGCCGGTAAAGATGACGCCATGCAGGGGCTCGGGGCTATTCTTTATCGCGCTGACTACCGCGCCGACATTGTGGCCTCCGGTGAGGGTGTCATAACTGTCGGCCAGCAACTTGATCTCTCCCTTGTGTTTGTTCAGCGCCTTCATGAACATCGCGCTCAAATCGAGGGAATAGTCGTTGTCGGCAGCGGTAACCAGCGCGAAATTCACAAAGCCCAATTCCGTGACCGCGTGCTTGATCAGGTCATCCGTCGCCAGTTCGTCCGGAACGGCGGTGCGGAACACGTACTGGCCGCTCGCCTTGAGGTGCCGCCTCGACCCGACGGAAACAAACAGCGTTCTGGATTCGTTGACCAGATGAACCGGCGCAAATGTAGAGGATCCGGTGGGGGCGGCAAGGATGGCAACGACCTTTTTGGCGATCAGATCTTCCACGATTCTGGTGGTGGTTTCGATGTTGCTCTTGTCGTCAAAGTGCAACACCTGAATTTCCTTCCCCCCCACTCCGCCCTGGGAGTTGAAGCGCTTGGCAGCCGCCAGCGCACCTTCCACCACGCTGTTGCCGAAGCTTGCTTCTTCGCCGGTTTCCGGCCCGACTATCCCGATTATCAGGGGGCCATCCACGCTAACCGGTTTTGCGGGCGCTTTGCCCGCCTCGTTATCCGTGCAGCCAGAAAACAGCGATAGCGCAGTTGCCACAAAGACCGCAACACACAGCTTATAAATAGTCATGGGGCCAGTTTCCATTTTTCGGTCTCCTTGAGTGGGTGCGCGCTCCCGAAAGCCGCACCCGGTACAGGCAAGCCCAAACCGGAGCCGTTATTGCCCGAAACGAAATTGTCATTTGATCCTGCAGGTTGGTCGGATCGCAAGTTTTTGCTGCGAAGCGATTCTTGGGCGCCATGATACTCCAACGCTTGCGGGTGGGCGTGTGAGAGTTCCTTACCGATGCCCGGGTGTGACAGGAGGAAAATATACGCTGATCCGGGTTCCGGCGCCGCCGCTTCCGGCATTCAGCTCGAGCCTGGCGCGATGGCGCTTGGCGACTTCGGCAACGATGGCGAGCCCCAGCCCGCTGCCGCTTTGACCACTGCCGAGGATGCGATAGAAGCGCTCGAATACCCGCTCGCGATATTGCGGCTCGATCCCCATGCCGTTGTCCTCCACGTGCAGTATGGCCGCATCTTGCACAGAATCCAGCCTGACCGTGACATGCCCGCCCGCTTGCGTATAGCGGATGGCGTTGTCTATCAGGTTGCCGAGCATTTCGGTCAGGCTGGTTGAGTCGCCGCTGACCAGCGCGTGCAGCGGGCTTTCTTCGAGCCCGAGGTCAATGTTTTTTTCCAGCGCCGCAGGTACCCAGAGCGTGGTGCATTCCTGGGCCAGCTGGTTGAGATCAACCGTGGAAAAAGTATAGCCTCCCTGGCCGTCAGGTTCGTTGCGCGCCAGCGCCAGCAGCTGGTTGATCAGATGGGTGCTGCGCCGTGCGCTGGTCAGCAATTGCTCGAGGATGTAATGTTTGCGCTCCATGTCGTTTTCGCGCAGCGCCAGTTCGGTTTGAGTTTTCAAACCGGCAAGCGGGGTGCGCAGCTGGTGCGAGGCGTCGGCGATGAAGCGTTTCTGCCCCAGCATGGCCTGTTTCAACCTCTCAAGCAGGCTGTTCACGGCATCTATCAGGGGGCGCACTTCTTCTGGCGCCCGGGTGGCATCCAGACGGCTCAAGTCGTCGTCTTGCCTTGCCGCCACTTCGTGGCGCAGGCGCTCCAGCGGCATCAGCCCCCTCTTCAATCCATACAGGACTGCCGCGACCGCGATCATAATCAGCAGCAACTGGGGGATCACGATATAGGCGAGGATGCCGCGTATCAGCGCCTGGCGCTGATGGATGGTTTCTGACAGATGCAGCTGGAATATCTCGCCGCTGGATGGGCTGGCATAGACCAGGCTCACCATGCGGGTTCTTTCCCCATTTTGCTCGCCGTTGCTGAATAGCGGCCCGGTTTTGCCCATGCGGTAGGAAAGCGGTCGTGAAAGATCGGCATTGCCGGCGATTTTTTTCCCGCCGCTATCGCTGACGGTGTAGACCACTTGATCCGATATGCCAGGGTCGCTGCCATCCGGCAGGTTTGGCTTGAAATCAAACCGTTCCTGGCCGCTTCCCAACCGGATCTGCTCCGCCACCATGTGCGCCCGTTCCAGCAATACCTGGTCATATGGGTAATTCGCATAGTTAAGGGTGGCAAAATAACCGACCCCGGAGCTTGCCAGCCACAGCAGAAAGAGCGATGTCAGCAGGCGCTCCATGAGGTGGCTGCGCAAGGAAAGAACGTTATCTTTCATTTGGGTCGTCCCATGGTTGATCGGATTGATGCGTGGCAGGCCGCCAGGGTCAGGCTCTAAACTGCCCCTTTACTTACCTTGTCAATGACGTAGCCCAACCCGCGGATGGTGCGTATGGTTATGCCGGCGGGCTCGATTTTCTTGCGCAGCCGGTGAATATAAACCTCGATGGCGTTGCCGCTCGCTTCTTCGGAGTAGCTGTACAAACGTTCCAGAAGCTGCTCCTTGCTGACCACCCAGCCGATGCGCAACATCAGCGCCTCCAGCACGCTCAGCTCGCGCGTGGTCAGTTCCAGCGGCTCGCCATGGATGGATGCGCGCCGCCCCACGCTATCGAAGGCCAGTGCGCCGCAGGAAAATACCGGGTGGGTACCGCACTGGCCGCGCCTTAACAGCGCGCGTACACGCGCTTCCAGCTCCGGGAGCTTGAACGGTTTTGCCAGATAGTCGTCGGCGCCGAGATCGAGCCCCCTGACGCGATCCTCCACGGTATCCCGTGCCGTGAGGATAATGACGGGAACCTGGCGGTTGTGCTCGCGCAGGTTGCGCAGCACCACGAGTCCGTCCAGCCGCGGCAGCCCGAGATCGAGAATGACCAGGTCAAAAGGCTGGTCTCCCTTGAGGTGAGTGTCCGCATCCAACCCGTCGCTGACGCAATCAACCGCATAGCCCGACTGGCGCATGGAGTTGACGATGCCGTCGGCCAATATCTCATCATCTTCTGCAACCAGAATGCGCATGGATACTGTAAGTTTTGCGTAAGGTTAGGTCTGTAAGGTTGAAACCGAGATAGCTGGGACGTACAGCCAGCCGTCTTTGGCGTGGTCATTTTAATTGGCGGGCAGGGAATGTCAAAACCACAGTTAAATTGGGCTGCTTTTGAGGTTGCATCAATGGTTTTCTGATTCTCGTGCTGGCTGTAGTAGTTTCTTGGCATTCAATCCCGGGCACCTGCCGGTTATCTGCACCATGTATTCGTAACTGGCTCGGCTCCGTCAAATTATAGAGGAGGGAAATATGCAGCTTACCCAAAAACACCATGACTACTGGAGGAGAAACTTGCGGGTCACCGGCATTTTGCTGGCGATCTGGTTTGTAGTGACTTTTGTCGTGGGGTATTTTGCCCGCGAACTCAACGAGATCACCTTCATTGGCCCGCTGGGCTTTTACATGGGCGCGCAGGGCGCCCTTATCATTTATGTGGTGATCATCTGGTACTACGCGCGCTTCATGAACAACCTGGACAAGGAATACGACGTCCATGAAGGGGAGGAAGAATAATGGCTACCGTTTCCCAAACACAATTTACGGCCAACCTGAAGAAATACTACAGTTTCTATACCGGTGGCTTTGTCGCTTTCGTCATTGTTGTCGCCATCCTCGAGCAGATGGGCGTGCCGAACAAGATACTGGGCTATATCTTCCTGTTCGCCACGGTGCTGCTCTATGCCGGCATCGGCTTCATGTCGAAAACAGCGGAAGTGTCCGAGTATTATGTGGCCGGACGTCGCGTCCCGGCTTTCTTCAACGGCATGGCCACCGGCGCGGACTGGATGAGCGCGGCCTCCTTCATCGGCATGGCTGGAACGCTTTACGCCGCAGGCTACGATGGCCTGGCCTTCGTCATGGGCTGGACCGGCGGCTACTGCTTGGTAGCGCTGTTCCTTGCGCCGTATCTGCGCAAGTTCGGCCAGTTCACCATTCCGGATTTCCTCGGCGAACGCTACGGCGGCAACATCCCGCGTCTGATCGGTGTGCTCGCAGCCGTCGTCTGCTCCTTCACTTACGTGATTGCGCAGATCTATGGCGTCGGACTGATCACCAGCCGCTTCACCGGCCTGGAGTTCAGTATCGGGGTATTCGTCGGCCTGGCCGGCATTCTGGTTTGTTCGTTCCTCGGCGGTATGAAGGCGGTGACCTGGACCCAGGTGGCGCAGTACATCATCCTGATTGTCGCCTACATGATCCCGGTGGTGTGGCTGTCGGTGAAGAGCACCGGCATCCCGGTTCCGCAGATCGCCGCCTATACCTCGGCGTTGCCGAAAGTCACGGCCTTGGAAAAGGAATTCAACGATAAGGCCACTCCCAAGGGCGCTGCCGAGGAATCGGTGCGCGCGATCTTCCGTGACAAGGCTGCCGCTGCCGATGCCAAATTGAAAGGTCTTGAAGCTGGCGGTGCTGGCTTCCTTGCCGAAGAGAAGAAGAAGCTGGAGGACAAAGTGGCCGCGCTGAAGGCGCAAACCGAACCGGCGCCCGATCCGAAAGCAGTAGAAGCCGCCGAAAAGGCAGTCAAGGACTTCCCGGCTGACCCGGCCAAGGCCAAGGAGCAGTGGGCCAAGGACAAGACGGCATCAACTACAAAGGCTGCGCCGGTTGCCGCACATGCCGAACCTTTTGCCGGTGCGGGCAAAACTCCGGAAGAAAAACAGAAGAGCAGCGATATCAAGCGCAGGAATTTCCTGGCCTTGGTTCTGTGCCTGATGGTGGGTACGGCCGCACTGCCGCATATCCTGATGCGTTACTACACCACGCCCTCGGTCAAGGAGGCGCGGCAGTCGGTATTCTGGTCACTGTTCTTTATCTTCCTGCTCTACTTTACGGCACCAGCGCTGGGCATCCTGGTCAAATATGAGGTCTACCAGAACCTGGTCGGCAGCAGCTTCGCTCAATTGCCGGCTTGGGTGCAGAACTGGCAAGCGGTGGACAAGTCGCTGCTGTTCCTGCAGGACGTCAATCTGGACGGCATTGTGCAGCGAGCGGAGATCGCCATCGGCGGCGACATCGTTGTGCTGGCCACACCGGAAATCGCCGGTCTGCCCTACGTGGTCTCCGGTCTGGTCGCGGCCGGCGGCCTGGCGGCAGCGCTGTCTACCGCCGACGGTCTGCTGCTGACCATCGCCAACGCCCTGTCGCACGACATCTATTACAAGATGATAGACCCGAACGCCCCGACAGTGCGCCGACTGGCCGTATCCAAGGGACTGTTGCTGGTGGTGGCCGTGATCGCGGCTTATGTCACCTCGCTCAAACCGGGCGACATCCTGTTCTTGGTCGGCGCCGCCTTCTCGCTGGCCGCCTCGGGCTTCTTCCCGGCGCTGGTGCTCGGCGTATTCTGGCGGCGCGCCAACAAGCTGGGGGCGATCATCGGCATGTTGAGCGGTCTGGGTATCTGCATGTACTACATGTACATGACCTACCCGTTCTTCGGCATCAAGGCGCCGCTGTGGTGGGACATCAACCCGATCTCGGCCGGTCTCTTCGGCATCCCGGCCGGCATCATCGGCGTAATCGTCGGCTCGCTGATTTCACCCGCACCGAGCAAGGCGGTACAGGATCTGGTGGATCACGTCCGCTATCCGAACCTGGAAACGGACTACAAGGCATCCATGTAATCAGCCTGGTTTCTGCGTGACAACTTTGGGCCCGCTGCAAGGCGGGCCTTTTCTTTACTCACTGACAAAATGGGGCAGGAATTACCAGGGTATTTCCGGCAGCAGATGTTTCAAGTCGTCGCGCCCGCTGTCCCTGACCAGTTGGCGGGCGGTCTTGGGGTCGCACTGCAGCAGGCTGGTGAGCGCCTCTTCGACTTTATCCCGCTCACCGTGATGGTGGCAGGCCATGCCGAGCTGGTACCAGGCTTGGCCGTTCATTGGCTGCAAGCGGGCGGCCTCGCGGAAAGCCGCTGCCGCCTCGGCGTGTTCGCCAAGCGCGGCATGAGCCAGGCCCATGCCGTACCAGGCACGATCCAGCGCGGGCCGGAAGCGCACCGCTTCCTTGAAGGATTCGATTGCCGGACGCGACGCTTTCATCTGTTCGCGCACAAAGCCGAGGTTGTAGTGGCTGTCGGCATCTTCCGGCGTAATGCGTAGCACTTCGAGGAACCAGTGCTCGGCCAGATGGAAATCCTTGCGTTGTGCGGCGATGGCGGCAAGATGGCGGGCGGACTGCACATCCTGCGGGTTATGGTGGAAGGCGGTGGCATAGGCTTCGTAAGCCAGTTCGGGTTTGCCGGCAAAATGAAACAGCCAGCCCCGCGCATAATGACGCCAGTGATCGTAACTCATGGGTACAATTCTACCGTTAACATGAAAACACAAACAGCAAAATGGCTAATCCGGAAATCCTCATCATCAGCATTCTGCGCGCCCTGGCCGAAGTGGCCTTGCTGACCTTGCTCGGGCAGGGCTTGCTGGCCGTGCTCGCGGGTAGCCGACGCGCAACGAACCCGGTCTATCAGCTGTTCCGGATCGTGACCGGGCCGGTGTTGCACATCGCCCGCCTGATCACGCCACGGATGATCCTGGACAAGCATCTGCCGTTTGTCGCCTTTTTCCTGCTGTTCTGGCTGTGGATAACGCTGGCGCTGCTCAAGCGCTATTTCTGCGCTCTGGGCGGCCTGGCCTGTTGAGCGGGCCGCGCGCCAGCCAGTCTTGCATCTGCTACCGCTCACCAGTCCAGCAGAATTTTAAATCCGATCAGGATCAAATTTGATGCTGCCTTCCCTGGCGCCGAGGCCGATGGACACCGCAAAGGCATCCATGCCGAGCGCGATTGCCAGGATGACAACTTCTGTCATGGTAAACCCGGGCAAACAGGTGGGGCGCAGCGGGGGCAGGGCAGTTGATGCGATGCGATGGAAAGTTTCATGCCCGACCAGAATCCGGTTTCGCCAGGGTTGGGATGCGGCAACGGGCCGCCGGGCTCAACCTTCAATCCCGTAATTTTTCAGCCGTTTCCACAAAGTGGTGCGCGACATGCCGAGCTTCTCGGCCGCTTCGCTTTTATTGCCCCCCGCCTCGGCGAGCATGGCCAGGATTAACTCCTTTTCGTTCGCTGCCGCCGCGCCGCGATAATAGCGAATAAGCGGAGCTTTCTCACTGTTCGGGGAAGCGGCGGGCGCAGCGCTCCCGTTTTCCGGGCCGACAGGAAGCGGCGCGCTGCTGCCCAGCTCGACCGGAAAATGCTGCGGCTGGATAGTCGTTCCATCGGCGTGTACCAGCGCGTATTCCAGCGTATTGGCCAGTTCCCGCACGTTGCCCGGCCAGCTATAAGCGAGCAGCGCATCCATGGCTCGCGAAGAAAGCGATATGTCATCGCGCTTGTAATGGGCCGTCAGCCCGGCAAGGATGGCGGTGGCAAGCATCGGCACATCCTCGCGGCGTTCGCGCAATGATGGCACGCGCAACGGCAGCACCCGCAGGCGGTAATACAGGTCGGCGCGGAAATCACCGCTCTTGACCATTTCTGGCAAATCGCGGTGGGTGGCGGCAATGATGCGCACATCCACTTTGCGCGGGAAATTTTCGCCCAGGCGCACCACTTCCCGTTCCTGCAGCACGCGCAGCAGTTTCACCTGGGTGCCCAGCGGGATCTCGCCGATTTCATCCAGCAGCAGCGTGCCGCCGTCGGCCGCCTCGAAGCGCCCCTCCCGCGCGGCGGTCGCTCCGGTAAAGGCCCCCTTGCTGTGGCCGAACAGCTCGGCCTCGAGTAGATGTTCCGGCAAGGCGGCGCAATGCACTTGCAGATACGGCTTTTTGCTGCGCCCGGAATTGTCGTGGATCGCCTGCGCCACCAGTTCCTTGCCGACCCCGGATTCGCCGGTAACCAGCACATTCGCCTCGCTCGTTGCAGCCAGCAAAATTTCGCGGAACAGCGCCTGCATCACCCGGCTGTGCCCCACCAGGTTGCCCAGGCGCATGCGCTGTCCGGCCAGCTCTTCCAGTTGCGCCTCGCGCGTGAGGTTGCGCAACACCACCGCGCAATGCGCCAGCGACCCGGACGAAGGCAGCGCGGTCGCCCACATATGCAGGGGGACCAGCACGCCGTCCGGTCGCGCCACCACGATGTCCTGCGCCAGTTTCTTTTCCTGCCTGATGCTTGCCGACATCAGCGAGCACTTGCCGCTTTTCTCGCAAACGTGCGCGCAGCCGGTGCCGGGAAACAGGCTGGGGCACAGTTTGCCGACGATGTCACCGTACTTGCGCCCGATCATTTGTTCCGCCGCAGGGTTGATCGCCACCACGTTGCGCCGCTCGTCCAGAAACAGTACGCCCTCTTCGAGCTTTTCCAGAACGACGTTCAAACTTGCCAAAGATATTGCGTCCATCGCATCCTTACCGCAAAACTGCGCTCACAATCGGGTTCAGCCCTAAAAATTCAGCGCCGGTTCCCCGCCCTTGGGAAACAGCACCCACATCCGGCCCTGCTGCTTCATCCTGCCCGCCAGCGCGGCAGCGCGCTCGCCAAAACCCCAGAAGAAATCCGCGCGCACCGCGCCCTTGATGGCGCCGCCGGTATCTTGCGCCAGCATCAGGCGGTTGAGCGGGGCGCTGTCGTTCGGGTAGGTGGTGGCAAGAAACACCGGCAACCCCAGCGGAATGGTGCGCGGATCCACCGCCAAACTATATTCGCCGGTAAGCGGCACGCCCAGCGCCCCCAGCGGTGCCGAAAGTCCGTTCGGTAGCTCGCGGAAAAAAACGTAGCTGGGGTTCTGCGCCAGCAGCGCGCCCAGCTTGTCCGGGTGCTGCTCGGCCCACGCCTTGATGCCCTGCATGGAAGCTTCTTCGAGCTTGAGCTCGCCGGCCTCGACCAGTTTCTTGCCGATGGAAATATACGGGTGCCCGTTCTGGTCGGCATAGCCGATTTTTATCAGGCTCCCATCCGGCAGCTCGATGCGCCCCGAACCTTGGATTTGCAGGAAGAATAATTCGACCGCGTTCTCCACCCAGAACAACTCGCGGCCCGCGAACGGGCCGCTCCCCGCATCAATTTCGGCGCGGCTGTAATAGGGTACCACGCGCTTGCCATGCAGCCGTCCGCGCAGGCGCGAATCCTTGAGCTGCGGGTAGGCATCGCCCAGATCTATTTGCAGCAGATCGTCCGGTGCGGCATACACGGGGTAGCGGAAGCGCGGGGTCCGGGTGCGGTTGCCGTAAAGCTTGGGCTCGTAATAGCCGGTGATCGTACCCTGATCGCTGCCGTCGGCATTGAATATCTGATAGGGGACAAACCACTCTTCGTAAAACGCGCGCAGCGCGGTGCTGCCATCTGCCCCCGATGGTTCGACGCCCAATTTCTCGGCTTGGGCGCAGGCCGCCTGCAGGCGCGGCTTGGCCTTTGCCGCCCGGCAGCTGTGCTGGAATGCCGCCCAGGACGGGGCGAGATCGAGCGATTGCCACTCCGGCAACATTTCCCACTTGCTCACCGCAAACAAAGGGGTGGGCGGCAAGACAGCCGGTGGCTGCGCCACAGGCGGCACTGCGGGCGGCTTGGGGGGCGCGACGCAAGCGGCCAGCACTGCGCACAACCCCCAGGCCAACCATTTGCCGATTTTCTCTATTGGTTCGGCGCGAATAGAGTAGCAATTCCGTTCGGCCTGAGCTTGTCGAAGGCCCTGAATCCGCTCATGTTTCGACAAGCTCAACACGAACGGATTCATACTTTTCCTGTGCCGGAGGAGTAGCGTCATTACGTTTTTTCCTTTTGCAATTCGATCAGGCGGAACCAGCCGCGCGCCAGCGCGGGTTGGTCCGACAATACGCGCAGTTCCGGCACGGCGTCCAACACATCCTCGAACACCACGTCCAGGCGGGTAGCCAGCCGCCCGGCCAGCGGGCTCAAGCTGCGCCGCAACCAGGCACGTTGCCCGCGCCGCAAAAATTTGTCGAACAGCAAAATGCGGCCACCCGGTTTGAGCACCCGCATCGCCTCGGCCAGGCATTTCTGCGGCTGCGGCACCACCGCGAGAATCAGGTGCAGCACCACATAATCGAAACTATGCGCGGCAAATGGCAGAACCATGCTGTCGCCCCGCACCCACCGCATTTGCAGCCCGCGCATTCTGGGCTTTGATCGCGCCAGCATCGCGGCGGTCAGATCGAGCGCGGTGTACTCGTGGCAGGGCGGCAAAAAGGGAAAATCCAAGCCGGTTCCGGCCCCGCCGATCAGCACCTGCGCCGCGTCCTGTTGCGGCAGCTTCGCCAGGCTGCGCCGCCGGATGTCGGCCGCGATGCCGCTTTCGATGAACGCATCGTAGAACGGGGCGATGAAACGGTAGCTGGTTTTTAGCGGCATGTGGCTCCAGGCAGAGCTTGTCCTCAGTGCAACACGCGCGGCACGCTCAACACAAACTGTGGGATGGGCGCATCAAACTCGGTGCCGTCTTCCGCCACCATCTGGTAGCTGCCCGACATGGTGCCCACCTGGGTGGCAAGCACCGCCCCGCTGGTATATTCGAAGCTCTGGTCGGGCTGGAGAGTGGGCTGCTCCCCTACCACCCCCTGGCCGCGTACTTCCTGCACATCGTAGCGGGCATCGGTGATGATCCAGTGGCGGCTGATCAGCTTGACGGCGACGCTGCCGCAATTGGTGAGGGTGATCGTGTAGGAAAAGACGAAGCGGTTGCCGGTAATTCACCTTGACCACTATGTTGATGCGGTATTTGTTGTCGTCGTCCATCGTGAGATTTCACAACAAATTGCCGCGCAAGGCAACACTTGTTTGGCGGAGCGGGCGGGATGCGGTGAACTTGCGAGCAGCATCCTGAAGGAACTCAAAAACAAACCCCGCCGTAGCGGGGTTGTTTGATGGATCGGAGTTCGCGTTGGTGCAACAAGCTTGTCCCGAACGTAGCCGTAGGGCGGGTGCTGCGCTCTACGATCTGCTACGGCGTCGTGCCGCGAAGCCCATCAAGCCCAAACCAGCCAACAGCATTGCGTAGCTTTCCGGCTCGGGTACGGGCGCCGGTACTGGAGCGGCATTAATGCTTATATCATCGATAAGGAATTCCGGCCTGTTGCCATTACCCTGCGCAGTGAAAGTTACCGAAGACAAGTTGGAAAAGGACGGCGATAGAGAATATTGAGCCCAAGCGTAGCTGGAACTGCTATCGAGAACTACCGAGGTTGAAACAGTTCCGCCGCCGACCAGGTTGCCCAGGATGTCAATACTTGTTGCAAGAGAGTAATACCCTTGCGGATTTCGCCCGCCCGCAAAAAATGAATTTAGCGAGAAAGCTGCTCCGCCAACTTGAGCCATGGTAACGACCGACCGGAGATTGGCGTTGATCAGCGCGGCGGTCGTGTTGCTCCCGATCACGCCAGCGTTGCAAACGAACAAGTTTGAATCAACAGGATTGCCGGTAAAGTTGAACCCCCCACTCTGAACGGCTCCACTATAATAAGAAGCGCAGTTCCCGCTTATTACGTCTTGAAAATCAACAATGGCTGCCTGTGAGGGCATCGCAAATACAGCAAGTGCAATACCGGCGGCGACAGGGCTTAATAAGGTAGTAATTTTTGACAAGGCTGTTTCCTTTCTATCGGGATGAGTAGCATGTTTTTAGATGGCTTTTAACAGAGTACAGCAGGGCTTGGAGCACATTCTGCCGATACCGCGCGCTTTATAACCTGCCTTTCTAACCCTGTCTACTGTACTTTGGTACAGGTACACCAGATGGAAGTGTTGTAATAGGCAGAGGAGGTCAAGCTGCATGGCCGGGCTTTGCCCACCCGGTCATTGCTTTTTCGGGCCATCACACTTCCGCCTCGACATGCCCTCATCCGGGGGGCGATGCCGTGCGCCACCTCCGAGTTATTCGGTTAAAATGCTCGCCTCGCATTCTCGCTTCTATTGAGGTAAAGCCATGTACAAAATCGCTCCCAGCATCCTTTCCGCCAACTTTGCAAAACTGGGCGAGGAGGTTGATAACGTGCTCGCCGCCGGTGCGGATATCGTGCACTTCGATGTGATGGACAACCATTACGTGCCCAACCTGACCATCGGCCCGCTGGTGTGTGAAGCCTTGCGCAAGCACGGCGTGACCGCGCCGATAGATGCGCACCTGATGGTCAAGCCGGTGGACCGCATCATCCCGGATTTCGCCAAGGCGGGCGCGACCTACATCACCTTCCATCCGGAGGCCTCCGAGCACATAGACCGCACCATCGGCCTGATCCGCGAGAGCGGCTGCAAGCCCGGCCTGGTATTCAACCCGGCCACGCCGCTGGAGGTGCTGGAATACACCTTGCCCAAGCTGGACATGGTGCTGCTGATGTCGGTGAACCCCGGCTTCGGCGGGCAAAAATTCATTCCCTTCGTGCTGGACAAGGCGCGCAAGGTGCGCAAAATGATCGTTGCAGGCGGTTACAACTGCCGACTGGAAATTGACGGCGGTGTCGGCCCCGCCAACATCAAGGAGGTAGCGGAAGCCGGGGTGGATACGTTTGTCGCCGGCTCCGCCATTTTCAATGCGGGCAAGGGCGGCGATCCGCACCGCTACGATACGGTCATCGCCGCCCTGCGCGCGGAGCTGGCCAAGGTTGGCCGCTAATGGGCACCTCTAAAATTCGGATTTCGTCATTCCGGCGAAGGCCGGAATCCAGTATTTCAATAGGCTGGACACCGGCTTTCGCCGGTGTGACGAATTTTTAGAGGCTCCCTAATGCTGCAAGCGCGCTTTCCGATCGAAGTTTCGGCGATCCTTATTGACCTGGATGGCACCCTGCTGGATACGGCGGCGGAGCTGGCGGAAGCCGCCAACCGCATGTTGCGTGACATGGGCCGCCCCGCCGTATCGCAAGACCTGCTGATGAGCTACATCGGCAACGGCATCGGCTGGCTGGTGAAGCGCGCGCTGACCGGTGACATGCACAAAGAACCGGATGCCGCGCTGTTCCAGAAAGCCTTGCCGGTTTTCGAGCGCCACTATGCGGCCCTGCTGGTGTTGAGCAAGCCCTACGGTCGCGTGGTTGAGGGGCTGGAAGCCATGAAACAGGCGGGGTTCAGGCTGGGGTGCATCACCAACAAGGCGGCGCGCTTCACCGGCCCGCTGCTGTCCAGTTCAGGCTTGGCAAGCTATTTCGAGATCGTCATTTCCGGCGACAGCCTGCCGGAAAAAAAGCCGCACCCGCTGCCGCTGCTGCACGCCGCCCGATTCTTCGGGGTGCCGCCGCAACAGGTGCTGATGATCGGCGATTCGCTCAACGATACGCTCGCGGCGCGCGCCGCCGGTTGCCCGGTGGTGTGTGTGCCTTACGGCTACAACCATGGAGAACCGGTGGACAAGCTGGATCTGGATGCGGTCATCCCCGATCTGCCGTCCGCGCTTGACTTGATAAAAAGAGCGCAAGCGTAGCCATGCTGTCCCCCATCTCCGAACAGGAATTCAACCGGCTTGCGCGGCAGGGCTACAACCGGATTCCGCTGGTTGCGGAAACTTTTGCCGACCTCGACACGCCGCTGTCGCTGTTCATCAAGCTGGCCAATCAACCTTATTCCTATCTGCTCGAATCGGTGCAGGGCGGCGAACGCTTCGGGCGCTATTCCTTCATCGGCCTGCCCGCCGATACGGTTATTTCGGCGCGCGGCAACCGCATCACCGTCAGGCGCGCAGGCGTCGAGACCGCGCAACACGACGGCAACCCGCTGGATTTCATCAAGGCCTACCGGGGCGGCTTCAAGGTGGCGCCCCTGCCGGGCTTGCCGCGCTTCGCTGGCGGGCTGGCGGGGTATTTCGGCTACGACACGGTACGCTATATCGAGCCCAAGCTGGCCCTGGAAAACAGCAGGAACATCTCGCAAAAGCCCGATGCCCTCGGCACCCCGGACATCCTGCTGATGCTGACCGAACAACTGGCGGTGGTGGACAACCTCTCCGGCACGCTCACTTTCATCGTGTACGCCGACCCAGAGCAGGACAACGCCTACCAGCGGGCGCGGCAGCGCCTGCGCGAATTGGCGCAGCAGTTGCGCCGCCCGGTGGATATTCCTTGCTCCCCGGCCATGCAGGGCAGCGTAGCCCGATCCGAATTCGGCGAGGAAGCGTTTCTGCGGGCGGTGGAAAAAACCAAGCGCTACATCGTGGACGGCGACATCATGCAGGCGGTGCTGTCGCAGCGCATGTCACAGCCCTTTCCGGCCCCGCCGCTATCGCTATACCGCGCCCTGCGCAGCCTGAACCCTTCGCCCTACATGTTCTATTACGATATGGGCGACCACCACGTGGTCGGCGCTTCGCCGGAAATCCTGGTGCGGCTGGAAGGCGATAACGTCACCGTGCGCCCCATCGCGGGCACCCGTCCGCGCGGCAAGACCCCGCAGCAGGATGCGGCGCTCGCGCAGGAACTGCTGGCCGACCCGAAAGAGCTGGCAGAGCATTTGATGCTGATTGACCTCGGTCGCAACGACGTGGGGCGCGTCGCGCAACACGGCTCGGTGAGATTGACCGAAAGAATGGTGATCGAGCGCTACTCGCACGTGATGCACATCGTCTCCAACGTCGAGGCCGCGCTCAAACCGGGGTTGGACGCCATAGACGTGCTCAAGGCCACCTTTCCCGCAGGCACCGTGAGCGGCGCCGCCAAGGTGCGCGCGATGGAAATCATAGGTGAGTTGGAGCCTTCCAAGCGCGGCATCTACGCCGGAGCGGTGGGCTACCTCGGCTTCAACGGCGACATGGATCTGGCCATCGCGCTGCGCACCGCCGTAGTCAAAAACGCGACACTGTACGTGCAGGCGGGAGCGGGCATCGTGGCCGATTCGGTGCCGGCCAGCGAATGGGCGGAAACGCAGAACAAGGCGCGCGCCGTGCTGCGCGCTGCGGAGATGGTGCTGGCGGGGCTGGATAACGCGGGTTGAGCAATCCATTGCGGTTTTAAGGTTAACTTCCGTGCCGGTTCCAGTCTACCGCTCATCCGGGTGCTATCTGCCGACCGCCGTGCCTTGACGTTGCTCAACCCGCTCGGCTACCATCGCCGCAGCTCAAATTTCGTGGGCCTCGCCAGTGCTTGCCAACAGACCATCCCCGCTATGTTTTGCCGTGCTTGTTGCGCTCGTGTCCGCTCCGGTTTTTGGCGTGGATGAAGTGCCCGCCACGAGCGTCGCCGAAGGCCGGGTAGTGGCGCATGTTGCCGAACCGCCCGCACCGACCGACACTTCCGCGCTTCCGGCCACAGAACCCGCAACCGCGGCCACGAGAAATGGTATGCCAATCGCCCGGAGTATGTGGGGCGCGTGGTCGAGCGTTCCCGCCGCTACCTCCACTTCATTGTGGAGGAAGTAGAAAAGCGTGGCATGCCAACGGAAATCGCGCTGCTGCCGATGATCGAAAGCGCCTTCAATCCGATCGCCTATTCGGTGGCGCGCGCCTCCGGCATCTGGCAGTTCATCCCCTATACCGGAAAAAAATACGGCATGCAGCAGAACTGGTGGTATGACGGGCGGCGCGACATCGTCAGCGCCACCAACGGCGCGCTGGATTATCTGCAAAAGCTGCATGACCAGTTCGGCGACTGGGAGCTGGCGTTGGCCGCCTACAACTGGGGTGAAGGCGCGGTGCAGCGCGCGCAGGCGCGCAACCGCAAGCGCGGCAAGCCGACCAACTACGCCAGCCTGAAGCTGCCGAACGAAACGCGCGGCTACATACCGAAGCTGCTGGCGGTCAAGCATATCGTCGGCGACCCTGCCCGCTTCGGCCTGACGCTGCAACCCGTCCCCGATCGCCCCTATTTCGCCACCGTCGCCACCGAGCGGCACATAGACGTGCAACTCGCCGCGCAGCTCGCGGAAATCTCGCTGGAAGAATTCAGCGCGCTCAACCCCGGCCACAGCCGCCCGGTGATCGTGAACGACGACGACAATTTCCTGCTGCTGCCCGCTGACAAGGCCGAAACGTTTCGCGCCAACCTGGAGAGCTACAGCGAACCGCTGGTTTCCTGGCAGGCCTACCACAGCAAGAAAGGCGAGCAGTTGGATAAGCTCGCTCCACGCTTCGGCCTGTCGGTGGAAAAGCTCAGGCAGGTCAACGGGCTGCCCGCGCGCGCCACGTTGAGCGACGGGCAGGCGCTGCTGGTGCCGAAAACCGGCGGGGAAGACGGGAGCGAATTCGTGGCATTCAACACCCATCTGCCGCCCAGCGATCCCCTGCTGGCCAACGCCATCACCCACACCGTGCGCAAGGGAGACACCCTGGGCAGCATCGCGCGGCGCTACCACGTCAACCTGTCCAACCTGAAAAGCTGGAACAGCGGCGTAAAAATCCTGCGTCCCGGCCAGAAAATTTACGTCGTGCCGCGCGGCAAGCCTGCCCGCACGATCAAATCCGCCGGGAGCCGCACAAAAAATCCCGCCACCAGCAACGGCTGAATCCGTTCATCCCGTTTTATCCTCAAAGCCGCAATTCAAACCGCAGGGCTTTTCAGGTTTATTTTCCGTACAGATGGCAATGCACGTCATGCGTCGCGCTGATGCCCGCCGCCCCCGGATAAGCCGACCGGCACTGCGGCATGGCGTGGGCGCAGCGCGGGTGGAAGTGGCAACCCTGCGGCGGATTCGCGGGCGAAGGCATGTCGCCGGGCAGGCGCACAGTTTCCGCACCCTGCCCGTCCATGCGCGGCACTGCGGCCAGCAGCGCCCGCGTGTAGGGATGCTGCGCGTTGCCCAGCACCTCCTGCGCCAGGCCGCGCTCCACGATGCGCCCCAGATACATCACGCACACCTCGTGCGCCAGATATTCCACTACCGCCAGATTGTGCGTGATGAAGAGATAGCTCAATTCCAGTTCCCGCTGCAACGCTTTCAGCAGGTTCAAAATCTGCGCCTGCACCGACACATCCAGCGCGCTGGTCGGCTCGTCGCAGATCAGCAGCCTGGGGCTCACCGCCAGCGCACGCGCGATGGCGATGCGCTGGCGCTGGCCGCCGGAAAATTCGTGCGGGTAGCGCCATTTTGCCGAGGGTGACAGCCCGACCTGCTCCAGCAGGGCGTCAATAAATACATCCGTTCGTTCTGTCGAAGGGTGAACGGGCAGCTCCGTATTTCCCGCAGCGGGCTTCGACAAGTTCAGCCCGAACGGAGTTGAAATTTTCATGCGCGGCTTCAGCAGCGCATCCATCCCCTCCTGCAGAATTTCCGCCACGCGCATCTTGGGGTTGAGCGAGGCGTAAGGGTCTTGAAACACCATCTGCATTCCGGCGCGTTTTTTGCGCAGATCGCCCGCATCGAGGCCGACCAGCTCGCTGCCCGCGAAACACACGCTGCCCGCCGTCGGGTGAACCAGTTGCAGCAGCGCCTTTCCCGCCGTGGTCTTGCCGCAGCCGGATTCCCCCACCAGCGCCAGCGTGCGCCCCGCCGCGACGGAAAGCGATACGCCGTCCACCGCTTTGACGTACCCCGCCGTGCGTTGCAGGATGCCTTTGCGGATGGGGAAATGAACCTTGAGGCCTGCAACCTCAAGAAGAGAAGGGTGAGGGGGGAAGAGGGAAGGGGAGGCGCAGGGAAGGGGGAAGAGAGAAGGGGGAAGGGTAGATGCCGCGCCGAGGTTTTCCCCTTCTCCCTTTTCCCTTCTCCCTTCTCCGTATAAATGGCACCTCACCCCCCCGCTCCCCACGGCAGCCCATTCCGGCGCGCGCTCGTGGCACAGCGCCCATGCCCTGTCGCAGCGCGGCGCGAAGCGGCAGCCATTGGGAATATCGCCCAGCAGGGGAACGTTGCCCGGAATCGCCGCCAGCGGCCCGCCGCCACGCGCGGCGGCGGGCAGCGCCGCAAAAAGCTTCTGCGTGTAAGGGTGCGCGGGCCGCGCAAACAGCTGCGCGCGCGAAGCCTGCTCGACGATGTGGCCCGCATACATCACCGCCACCTGGTGCGCCATTTGCGCCACCACGCCGAGATCGTGGGTGATCAGCAGCAGCGCCATGCCGTTCCGCTCCTGCGTGTCGCGCAGCAGTTGCAGCACCTGCGCCTGGATAGTTACGTCCAGCGCGGTGGTCGGCTCGTCCGCGACCAGCAATTCCGGCTGCCCCGCCAGCGCCATCGCGATCATCACCCGCTGCTTCATGCCGCCGGAAAGCTGGAACGGGTATTCGTGCAGGCGGCGCGGCGCATCGGGGATGCCCACCTGCTCCAGCAACTCAATGCAGCGCTGCTCAATTTCATGCTTCCCGTTCGCCCTGAGCCTGCGGAAGGGTCGCCGCAAAGCGGCGGGGCACCCACCGGCGTACTCCTTGCAAGTGTTGTCGAAGGGTGAACGATCTATTTTGCCAGGATCAGAATGGGCTTCGACAAACTCAACCCGAACGGCATTTTTATTTACCCAGTGTAATTCCAGCGCCTCGGCAATCTGCTCGCCCACCGTCATCACCGGGTTCAAACTCAACCCCGGCTCCTGGAAAATCATGGCCATCCTGCCGCCGCGCACCTCGCGCATGGCGCGCTCGGGCAGCGCCAGAATGTCGCTGCCGTCGAGCAGCACCTCGCCGCTTTCGATGTGAATGCCGTCTGGCAACAGGCGCATCAGCGACAGCGCGGTCATGGATTTGCCGCAGCCAGATTCGCCCAGCAGCGCAAAGGTCTCGCCCGCCTTGATGCCGAACGAAATGCCGTCCACGATGGCAACGCCGGGGCGCAAAGCGGTGGTCAGCGATCTGACGAAAAGGATTTCGCTCATCGCCTCACCTGGTTGGCGGGCTGTCTGCGCCCTTGTTCAAAGCGTGTTGGTAGTTCATCGCGTCCCACATCTGTCCGGCTGTCACTCCCGCAAGGGAGCGGTGTTTGCGGCTTCGGTGCCGTATTTCCGCGTTTCCGGCGCGGGCGGCGCGTTGCCTCAAAATAAAAGGTTACCGAAGAGCTGATCCGTTGCCTCGCATTCGCGATGTTGGCGAAGGAGGTTGAAGACGGCCTTTAGTTTACGTCGAATTTGCCTCTGAAGCTCGAATGCGGTTCTGGAAATAGCGCTGTAGATGCCAGCTCATGAATTCGCCCCCGGTGTAGCTCCGGCATAACCTGAAGGTTACCTGCGGTGATACCCGTAGACCGCGCAGAACCAGTCGGGTATGGCTGTGTGCCGGTTGCGTGTCCGGATCGCCTCGCGATAGGCGCGTCGTTGAATCCTTTTCAGAACCCCTCCGGTAACATCTGTCTTGGGTCAATCCGCGAAGCTGAACGCCATAAACCGGCACCCGGGTTGTGCTAGAATGCGCGCCCTTTGACTTTCAGTCAGGCAGCAACCATGTCCCGCGCACTCCGCAATATCGCCATCATCGCTCACGTTGACCACGGCAAAACCACCATGGTGGACAAGCTGCTGTCCCAGTCCGGCACCTTTGCCGCCCACCAGCACGTCGCCGAGCGCGTGATGGACAGCAACGACCTGGAGCGGGAACGCGGCATCACCATCCTGGCGAAAAATTGCGCGGTGGATTATGGGGGCGTCCACATCAATATCGTGGACACGCCGGGGCACGCCGATTTTGGCGGCGAAGTGGAGCGCGTGCTGTCCATGGTGGACGGCGTGCTGCTGCTGGTGGACGCGGTGGAAGGCCCGATGCCGCAAACCCGCTTCGTCACCCGCAAAGCGCTGGCGCTCGGGCTGCGCCCGATCGTGGTGGTCAACAAGGTGGATCGCCCCGGCGCGCGCCCGGAGTGGGTGGTCAACCATACTTTTGAATTGTTCGACAAACTCGGTGCCACCGATGAGCAACTGGATTTCCCGGTGGTGTATGCCTCGGCGTTGAACGGTTACGCGACGCTGGATCTGGCGAAGCCGAGCAAGGACATGCGCCCGCTGTTCGATACCGTGTTGAAGCACGTTCCGGAACCGGGCGGCGACATGGACGCGCCGCTGCAACTCCAGATTGCCGCGCTGGATTACTCCAGCTTCGTCGGGCGTATCGGCGTGGGGCGGATCACGCGCGGGCGCATCAGGCCGGCGCAGGAAGTGATGATATTGAACGGCGACAAACCGCCGAAAAAAGGCCGGGTAAACCAGGTGCTGGGCTTTCGCGGCATCGAGCGCGTGCAGATGGACGAGGCGGGCGCGGGCGATATCGTGCTGATCAACGGCCTCGACGATATCGGCATCGGTGTCACGCTGGCTGATGTGAACCGGCCGGAGGCGCTGCCCATGCCCAAGGTGGACGAGCCGACTTTGACCATGACTTTCCAGGTGAACAACTCCCCCCTGGCCGGGCAGGAAGGCAAGTTCGTCACCAGCCGCCAGATTCGTGATCGTCTGACCAAGGAGCTGCTGGTCAACGTGGCGCTGCGCGTGGAAGATACGGCGGACACCGATTCGTTTCTGGTATCGGGGCGCGGCGAACTGCACCTGACCATCCTGCTGGAAAATATGCGCCGCGAGGGCTTTGAACTGGCGGTTTCCAAGCCGCGCGTGGTGTACCGCGAAGTCAACGGTGAGAAGTGCGAACCATATGAATTGCTCACCGTGGACGTGGAAGAAACGAACCAGGGTGCGGTGATGGAAGAGCTGGGCCGCCGCCGCGGCGACTTGCAGGACATGCAGCCCGACGGCAGGGGGCGGGTGCGCCTGGAATACCGCATTCCGGCACGCAGCCTGATCGGCTTCCAGGGCGACTTCATGACCATGACCCGCGGCACCGGGCTGATCTCTCACGTGTTCGACGACTACGGCCCGGTCAAGCCGGACATGCCGGGCCGCCACAACGGCGTGCTGGTTTCGCAGGACGATGGCGAAGCGGTGGCCTATGCGCTGTGGAAGCTGGAAGACCGTGGGCGCATGTTCGTCAGCCCCGGCGATAAATTATACGAAGGCATGATCATCGGCATCCACAGCCGCGATAACGATCTGGTGGTGAACCCGATCAAGGGGAAACAACTGACCAACGTGCGCGCCTCCGGCACTGACGAAGCGGTGCGTCTGACTACACCCATCAAGTTGACGCTGGAATCTGCGGTAGAGTTTATTGACGACGACGAGCTGGTGGAAATCACGCCCAAGTCCATCCGCATCCGCAAGCGCCACCTCAAGGAACACGAGCGCAAGCGGGAATCGAGGACGAAGGATACTGCGTAACGAACCCCGATCCCGGGGGTTGTTCCCGCGCCTTCACCCGTTTTGGTATCGGCTTAAATGCGCTCGGCCAAGTCTTTCTTTCTGGCTTGGTTTAAGGGCACCTCTAAATATTCGAGTTTCGTCATTCCGGCGAAGGCCGGAATCCAGTTTGCGTAGGGTGCAACAAGCCTGCCCTGAGCGTAGCCGAAGGGGGTAGCGCATTGCACCATTCATTTTAGGAGCATCCGGCGCAATGCCCGTTGGTTATTACGCCCTTGCTTCAAAAAATTCGAGTTTCGTCATTCCGGCGAAGGCCGGAATCCAGTATTTTCAATAAGCTGGACACCGGCTTTTGCCGATTATTAGAGTTGCCCTTAAGTTTTCGACAACTGCTCGTAAACATGCTCAAAACTGAAACCACAAACACAGCAACTACAACCATAGCGCCCATGGTTTCTGGCTAATACCCCAACACCGGCGCCAGCCAGCGCTCCGTCTCTGCCACACTCCAGCCCTTGCGGTTGGCGTAGTCTTCCACCTGATCCCGGTCTACCTTGCCGGTGGCAAAATACTGTGCTTGGGGGTGCGAAAAACAGAAACCGCTGACCGCTGCGGTGGGCAACATCGCGTAGCTCTCGGTGAGGGTGATGCCCGCGTTCTTCGGGGCTTGTAGCAGATCGAACAGGGGCGCTTTCTCGCTGTGCTCGGGGCAAGCGGGATAGCCTGGCGCGGGGCGGATTCCGCGGTACTGCTCGGCGATCAGTGCTTCAAAGTCTACGGGTATGGAGGATTCCGTTCGCATTGAGCTTGTCGAAATGTGAACGGATTTTCGTGCTTCGACATAACCAGCGACTTGCCCGCTTGCGGGCTTAGTCGAATGGCTAGTAGTTCCAAGCACGAACGGTTTTCAAATTATTGTTCGCGACTTCCTCGTAGCCCCAGAACTCGCGGCGCACGCGCAGGTGCAGGTGTTCGGCGAAGGCTTCGGCGAGGCGGTCGGCCAGCGACTGCAACAGGATGGCGCTGTAGTCGTCGTGCGCCCGCTCGAATTCCTTCAGCTTCTTCTCGATGCCGATGCCCGCAGTAACGGCGAATGCGTCGATGTAATCCGCGACACCCGTTTCTTTCGGCGCGATGAAATCGGCCAGGCAGTAGTTGGGGATGTCGTCCGGTTTTTTCGTCTGCTGCCGCAGGTTATGCCAGGTCATCGCAACTTGCTTGCGCGTCTCGTCGGCGTAGATTTCAATGTCATCACTGTTCACGCTGTTTGCCGGGAACAAGCCGAACACGGCATTTGCCGTGAGCCATTGCTCCGCGATGATCTTCTTGAGCATCTCCTGCGCATCGGCGAACAGCTTGCGCGCCTCGACGCCCACCGTCGCATCCTGCAATATCTTCGGGTAGCGCCCGGGCAGCTCCCATGCCTGGAAGAATGGCGACCAGTCTATGAAATCCACAAGGATGCCGATCGGGTAGTTCTCCAGTTTGTGTAAGCCAGGCAGCCTGGGCTTTGGTGGAGAATATTTTTTCCAGTCGGTTTTCAGTCCATGCGCGCGCGCCTCAGCCAGCGTGACATATACGGCCTTGGTCTTTTTGCCTGCGTGCAGGTCGCGCGCAGCCTGGTAATCGGCCTTGATCCCGGCGACATAGCTGTCGCGCAGCGTGGCGCTCAACAGGTTGCTGCACACGCCCACCGCGCGCGAGGCATCGGCCACATACACCACCGCGCCATCCGGGTAATTGGGTTCGATCTTCACGGCGGTATGCACCCGCGAAGTGGTCGCGCCGCCGATCATCAGCGGGGTGGAGAAGCCCTGGCGCTGCATCTCTTTCGCCACATGCGCCATCTCTTCCAGCGACGGGGTGATCAGGCCGGACAAGCCGATGATGTCGGCCTTGTGCTCGCGCGCGGTGTCGAGTATCTGCTGGCACGGCACCATCACGCCCATGTTCACCACCTCGAAATTGTTGCACTGCAACACCACGGTGACGATGTTCTTGCCGATGTCGTGTACGTCGCCCTTGACCGTGGCCATGACGATCTTGCCCTTGGCGCTGGTATTGCCGGTGCGCGCTTTTTCCGCTTCGATGTAGGGCACCAGATGCGCCACCGCCTGCTTCATCACCCGCGCTGATTTCACCACCTGCGGCAGGAACATCTTGCCCGCGCCGAACAGGTCGCCGACCACGTTCATGCCGGCCATCAGCGGTCCTTCGATCACCTCCACCGGGAGTTTCGCTTGCTGGCGCGCTTCCTCGGTGTCCTCCACGATGTACGCGGTGATACCGCGCACCAGCGCGTGGGTGAGCCGCTCCTGCACCGTGCCCTTGCGCCATTCCAAGTCTTCGACCTGCTCCTTGCCGCCGCCCTTGACGGATTCGGCCAGCTTGACCAGTTTTTCGCCCGCGTCGGGATGGCGGTTCAGCACCACGTCTTCCACCGCGTCGCGCAGGCCTTTGGGAATTTCCTCGTACACGCCGAGCTGCCCGGCATTGACGATACCCATGTTCATGCCCGCGCGGATGGCGTGATACAGGAACACGGTGTGGATCGCCTCGCGCACTGGCTCGTTGCCCCGGAAGCTGAAGGAAACATTCGACACGCCGCCGCTGATTTTCGCGTAGGGCAGATTCTGGCGTATCCAGCACGTGGCCTCGATGAAGTCCACCGCGTAGTTGTCGTGCTCCTCGATGCCGGTGGCGATGGCAAAGATATTGGGGTCGAAGATGATGTCTTCCGGGGGGAAGCCGACCTTGTCTACCAGGATGTCATAGCTGCGCTGGCAGATCTCCGTTTTGCGCTGGTAAGTATCAGCCTGGCCTTGCTCGTCGAACGCCATCACCACTGCCGCTGCGCCATAGCGCCGCAGCAGGCGGGCATGTTCAAGAAATTTCTCTTCGCCTTCCTTGAGCGAAATGGAATTGACGACGGACTTGCCCTGCACGCACTTCAGCCCGGCCTCGATGATGCTCCACTTGGAGGAGTCAATCATCAGCGGCACTTTGGCGATGTCCGGCTCGGAAGCGATCAGGTTGAGGAATCTCGCCATCGCGGCTGCGCCGTCCAGCATTGCCTCGTCCATATTGACGTCAATCACCTGCGCGCCGTTTTCCACCTGCTGGCGGGCGATTGCCAGTGCTTCATCGTGCTGGCCTTCCATGATGAGCCGCTTGAATTTGGCCGATCCGGCCACGTTGCAGCGTTCGCCGACATTGACGAACAGCGAGTCGTCGCCGACGTTGAACGGCTCCAGCCCAGCCAAGCGCAGCTTTTTCTCGAGGCTTGGGAGACGGCGTGGCGGCACGTCCTTGAGCGCCTCGGCAATCGCCCGGATGTGCGCGGGAGACGTGCCGCAACAGCCGCCCGCGACGTTGAGGAAGCCGCTGGTGGCGAATTCCTTCAACAGCCGCGCGGTGGTTTCCGGTGTCTCGTCGTAGCCGGTTTCCGCCAGCGGGTTGGGCAGCCCGGCGTTGGGGTGGGCGCTGACATAGCAGCTTGCCACCCGCGCCAGTTCTTCCACGTAAGGGCGCATCATTTCCGCGCCCAGCGCGCAGTTCAACCCGATGGACAGCGGCCTGGCATGGGACAGCGAATTCCAGAAAGCCTCGGTGGTCTGCCCCGAAAGCGTGCGGCCGGAAGCGTCGGTGATCGTCCCGGAAATCATGATCGGAACCCGCACACCGTGCTGCTCGAAATGCCGCTCGATGGCGAACAAAGCAGCCTTGGCGTTGAGCGTGTCGAAAATGGTTTCGACCATCAAAATATCGGTGCCGCCGTCCAACAGCCCGCGCACCGCTTCGGCATAGCTTTCCACCAGCTCGTCGAAGGTGACATTGCGCGCGCCGGGGTCGTTCACGTCCGGCGAAATGGAAGCCGTGCGCCCGGTCGGGCCCAGCACGCCAGCGACGAAGCGCGGTTTGTCCTTGGTGGAAAATTCATCGCACAGGCCGCGCGCCAGCTTCGCTCCGGCCACGTTCAACTCGTACACCAGATGCTGCATTGCGTAATCCGCCATCGAAACGGCAGTGGAATTAAAAGTGCATGTCTCGAGAATGTCCGCACCCGCTTCCAGATATTGGCGGTGAATGCCGCCGATGATATGCGGCTGGGTCAGAAGCAACAGGTCGTTGCAGCCCTTCAAGTCAACCGGGTGGTCGGCAAAGGCGCGGCGCGGGCCGGAATGGTCGCCGTATAGCACGGTGCCGCGATAGTGTTCTTCGGTGAGCTTGTGGCGCTGGATCATGGTGCCCATGGCGCCATCCAGAATCAGGATGCGCTGTTGCAGCAGGGCTTCGATGGGTTGAGGTTGGTGTGGCATTGCGTCCGACTCGGGAAATGAGCGCGGATTTTACCATGCGAGGGAGTGATGCCGACACGGCGAACCGCATGGCGGTTCGCCGCAAAGAACGCGGGTTTAGTGGTATTTCCGGCTCAGCTCATGCACCGCCTGCACCAGCGCCGCCGCATTTTCCGGATCGGTGAACTGGGAGATGCCGTGTCCCAGATTGAACACATGGCCGCTGCCGTAGCCGTAGCTGGCCAGGATGCGCTCGGTCTCGGCGCGGATGGCTTCCGGTGTGGCAAACAGCACGCTCGGATCCAGGTTGCCCTGCAGCGCGACCTTGTGCCCGACGCGCTGACGCGCCACGCCGATATCCATGGTCCAGTCCAGCCCCACGGCGTCGCAGCCAATGTCGGCGATGCTCTCGATCCACAACCCGCCGCCCTTGGTGAACACGATCACCGGCACCTTGACACCGTCGTGCTCGCGCTTCAGCCCCCCCACGATGCGCTGCATATAGGGCAAAGAAAACTCGTGGTAAGCGTAGTGCGACAGCGCGCCGCCCCAGGAATCGAAAATCATCACTGCCTGGGCACCCGCCTCGATCTGCGCGTTGAGGTATTGCGTCACCGCCTGCGCGGTGACCTCCAGAATGTGGTGCATCAGCTTCGGCTCGGTGTACATCAGCGTCTTCACGCGCGCGTAGTCGTCGCTGCTGCCGCCTTCCACCATGTAGCAGGAGAGCGTCCACGGGCTGCCGGAAAAACCGATCAGCGGCACGCGGCCATCCAGCGCCTTGCGGATTTGCGATACCGCATCGGTCACGTAGCGCAGGTCACTGCCGATGTCGGGTGCGCGCAGCGCTTTGATGGCGGCTTCGCTGTGCAGGGGGCGCTCGAACTTGGGGCCCTCGCCTTCGGCGAAATACAGGCCAAGACCCATCGCGTCCGGCACGGTGAGGATGTCGGAAAACAGGATGGCGGCATCCAGCGGGAAGCGGTCCAGCGGTTGCAGCGTGACTTCCGTAGCCATATCCGGACTCTTGCAAAGGTTCAAGAAGCTGCCCGCACGCTTGCGCGTGGCGCAGTATTCCGGCAGATAGCGCCCGGCCTGCCGCATCATCCACAGCGGGGTATATTCCGTCGGTTGGCGCAGCAAAGCGCGCAGGAAGGTGTCGTTTTTCAGTTTGGAGTTCATGTGGTTCTCTATTGATTTCAGGTTTGAATTGCCCCGGCGCTACGCCTCGATTATACATTATGGAAGCGCCGGATAAGCTTTGCGCGGTCGCAAGCGCGGCTTCCTTTACTACCAGCCCTCCGCCAACATAGAATTGTGGCCGGTCACACGCCCCCTCGCCCATGCCCAACTCCGACTTGCTCGCCCGTTCCCGCGCCGCCGTGTGGCATCCCTGCACGCAGATGAAGCGGCACGAAGCGCTGCCGCTGGTGCCGATCGCGCGCGGCGAAGGCGCGTGGCTGTACGATTTCGACGGCAGGCGCTACCTGGATGCGGTGAGTTCCTGGTGGGTCAATCTGTTCGGACACTGTAACCCGCGCATCAACGCGGCGGTCGCCGACCAGCTCGGCAAGCTGGAGCATGTGATGCTGGCGGGTTTCACCCACGAACCGGCGGTGCAATTGTCCGAGCGGCTGGCGCAGTTGGCGCCCGCCGGGATGGGGCACTGCTTTTATGCTTCGGATGGCGCGTCGGCGGTCGAGATCGCGCTGAAAATGAGCGCTCACTACTGGCTTAATCTGGGCAAGCCCGACAAGAATGGTTTTGTCAGTCTGCAAAACAGCTATCACGGCGAAACGCTGGGCGCGCTGTCGGTTACCGACGTGGCGCTGTTCCGAAACGCTTACGGCGCGCTGCTGAAACACCACGCCACCGTGCCCAGCCCGGACTGGCGCCTGGCGGCGCAAGGGGAGGGTGCGCGCGATTACGCGCTGCGTTGCGCGGAGCTGCTGGAAGCACATTTGCAGCAACATCACGCCAGCCTCGCGGCGTTCATCGTGGAACCGCTGGTGCAGGGAGCGGCGGGGATGGCGATGTATCACCCGGTTTACCTGCAACGCGCGCGCGCGCTGTGCGACCGCTACGGAGTACACCTGATCGCCGATGAAATTGCGGTGGGCATGGGGCGCACCGGGACGATGTTTGCCTGCGAGCAGGCGGAAAATCCCCCCTGCCCCCCTTTAACAAAGGGGGGAAGTGCGGGAGACCGGAAAGGTTGCAACAGCTCGACGCCATCCCCCTCACCTTTGCCAAATGGGGGGGATGGGGGGATTTCACCGGATTTCCTGTGCCTGTCCAAGGGCATCAGCGGCGGCTATCTTCCGTTGTCGCTGGTGATGTGTACGGACAACATTTACCGGGCGTTTTATGCCGACGAAGTGGCGCGCGGCTTTCTGCACTCGCATTCCTACAGCGGCAACCCGCTGGCCTGCCGCGCCGCGCTGGCCACCCTTGATATTTTCGCGCAGGATGGGGTGCTGGAGGCCAATCGCAGCAAGGCCGCACGTTTCAACCATATCCTCCGACCGCTGGCCGACCATCCAAAAGTGCGCCACTTCCGCAATACCGGCATGATCTGGGCGTTTGAGGTGGACAGCCCGCACCGTGATTTTGCCCAGCGCTGCTTCACGCTTGCGCTGGAACGGGAACTGCTGCTGCGCCCGATGGACAAAACCGTTTACTTCATGCCGCCCTATATCATAGGCGACGCGGAAATGGACATGCTGGTCGCACGCACGCTGGGAATCGTCGCACACCTTTGCTGAATAGATACCGTGAAATTTTTCATCGCCCTGTTTTTTATCTTTAGCCTGCTTGCCGGGGCGCAAGCCGCACCGCTGCCGCCGCGAGTGCTGGCGGAGCTGAAAAAAGCGCACATTCCGGCGAGCGCCGTCGGCGTCGTGGTGCGCGAGATCAAGGCGGGCGCGCCGTTGATCGCGGTGAACGCGAAGCTGCCGATGAACCCGGCCTCTACCATGAAGCTGCTCACCACTTATGCCGGGTTGGAGCTGCTCGGCCCTGCCTACACCTGGAAAACCGAGGCCTGGCTGGACGGCAAGCTGGAGCAGGGCGTGTTGCAGGGCGATCTGGTGCTGAAGGGCTACGGCGACCCGAAATTCACCATCGAGCAGTTCTGGCTGTGGCTGCGCGAGCTGCGCGCGCGCGGCCTGCGCGAGATACGCGGCGACCTGGTGCTGGATCGCAGCTATTTCGAGCTGCCCGCGCACGACCCCGCCGCTTTCGACAACGACCCGGTACGCGCTTACAACGTCGGCCCCGACGCGCTGTTGCTGAACTTCAATACCTTGCGGCTGCGCTACCTGCCGGACGGGGACGCCTTGAAGGTCATCAGCGAGCCGGATCTGAATGGCGTGACCCTGGATAACCGGCTGGTGCCGCAAGTGGCACCCGGTTCGACTAAAGGCGGGTGCGACAACTGGGACGATGCGATCCGCGTGCAGCCGGACGGCGACAGCGTGATCCTGCAGGGCGGCTATCCGAGCGTATGCGGCGAGCGCGAGCAGAACTTGAGCGTGATGCCGCACCCGCGCTATGTTGCAGCGCTGTTCCGCACGCTGTGGCAGGAACTGGGCGGGGCGCTGCAAGGCGGCGCGCGCGAAGGGGTGGCGGGCGCGGGCGCGCAACTGCTTTCTACCCACCCGTCCGCACCGCTGTCCGAAGTGATCCGCGACATCAATAAATTCAGCAACAACGTCATGGCGCGGCAACTGTTTTTGACGCTGGGCGCAGCGGACGGGGCGACCGCCTCACTCCCGCGCAGCATCGAAGCCACTCGGGAATGGCTCCGGGGCAAAGGGCTGGATTTCCCTGAGCTGGTGCTGGAAAACGGGGCGGGGCTGTCGCGCGCCGAGCGCATCAGCCCGCAGCATCTCGCGCAACTGCTGCAAAGTGCGGCAACCGGCCCGTTGAGCGCGGAACTGGTGGCCTCGCTGCCGATTCTCGGGGTGGATGGCTCGGCGAAAAAACGCCTCCGGGACAGCCCGGCAACCGGCCACGCGCACCTGAAAACCGGCACGCTGGAAGGCGTCAAGACCATCGCCGGGTACGTCAGGTCGCACGCTGGCCGCGAGTGGGTACTGGTGTTCTTCATCAATCACCCGAACGCAAAACTGGGACAGGCAGCGCAGGATGCGCTGATCGAGTGGGTACAGCGGCGGCACTATTGATCCGGCACGGTTTGAACTTGATTGCCGTTCGTGCTGCCTGTCGAAGCACAAGAATCCGTTCACATTTCGACAGGCTCAATGCGAGCGGATTCTTGGATAATGCGTGCCGGATCAATAACCAAACGAAACAAGATTTCCCTCACCTCAATCCTTGTATGTTTCGTTTTGCTGGACAAGGATGAGTATTTTGTTGGTTAATTTTGTCTGGCGGTACGGCAGCTCGACCAGCCCTTGGGACACCAAGCCCGCGGGAGAGCAAGGAGCGCCGTTCCGGTTTTTCACTGACAGCCCGAACGGTTGCCTGGGCAAATAAGCCCGCATTTTTGCAAGGATGGGTGCCATGAACGAAACGATAGTGGAGAAGTTTGTCGGCATCGATGTGTCCA
This sequence comes from Gallionellaceae bacterium, assembly GCA_008080515.1. Classification (GTDB taxonomy): domain Bacteria; phylum Pseudomonadota; class Gammaproteobacteria; order Burkholderiales; family Gallionellaceae; genus VIKH01. The sequence goes on from VIKH01000009.1 coordinate 36,268, forward strand.
AATCCACGTTGGACGTGTGCATTGAGCCACTTGGTCAGACGTTGCACGTTGCTTACGATGAGGCGGGAGTACGCCAGGTTGTCAGCCGTCTGAAAGAAGTCAGCCCTGCTTTGATCGTGATCGAAGCCACGGGCGGATTGGAAGTGCGTATCGCGACTGAACTGGCGGGCATCGGGTTGCCGGTCGCCGTCATTAACCCGCGTCAGGCGCGTGATTTTGCCAAAGCCATGGGCCGGTTGGCCAAGACGGATCAGGTTGACGCTGCCGTGCTGGCGGCGTTTGCCAAAACAATCCGCCCGCAAGCCCGCCCGCTCAAGGATGCGGATACCCGCGCCTTGGACGACATGGTGAGCAGGCGGCGGCAATTGATCGGCATTCGGGTTCAAGAGACCCTCCGACTCGGCACGGCGGCCTCAAAACCGCTACAAAAGAGTTTGAACCAACATATCGCGTGGCTGGATAAGCGGATTGCCGAAATTGATACCGATTTGACCCGGCGCTTACGCGAATCGGATATGTGGCGAACCAAAGACGATCTACTGCGGAGCATACCTGGCGTGGGTGCGGTGACAACCCTGACCATGCTGGCAAAGTGCCCTGAACTTGGAACGTTGAATCGCCGCGAGATCGCGGCCTTAACCGGTGTTGCCCCGCTTGCGAATGACAGCGGCAAGCATCGCGGGAAGCGATTTGTCTGGGGCGGGCGGGCTGATGTGCGTACGGTCTTGTACATGGCGGCGCTCTCTGCAATTAGCTGCAACGACACGATCAAGGCATTTGCCCAGCGCCTGAGAAAGGCCGGTAAACCGCCTAAAGTCGTTATCGTCGCCTGTATGAGAAAACTGTTAATCATCATGAACTCAGTGTTGAAAAACAATACCCCGTGGAACCTGAAAAACGCTTGACTCAGAACACGGTTGCTC
>VIKH01000010.1:0-2842 GCA_008080515.1 Gallionellaceae bacterium
ACCGACGTGGTGCGCTTGAGCGTGGCGAGCAATATCGCGCCCCCGCCCGCCGTGCCCGAACCCGAAACCTACGCCATGCTGCTGGCGGGGTTGGGGTTGATGGGGTTTGTCGGACGCAAGAGAAAAGATGGAAACGTCATGGCCGTATAAGCCGGTTTAAGTTCAATGCAAAACGGGAACTTGGACTCCCGTTTTGCATTGTGGCAGGCCGCAAAAGCGCAGTCTGCTTTGAACTTGGAAACCCCAGTTGGCAGGTGCTCAACCCTTCGACACGCCCGCTACGCGGGCTGCTCAAGGCGAACGGCCTACTCACCAATTGGGTGAGTTAAAGAGCACTCCCCCCGGCCTGCGCGATCTGCCCGTCCTGAAACGAGCGCGCGCCGCTGACACCCAGCCCCGCGCAACAGCGGCACGCCACCTTCGGCGGGAATCACACCCGGCAGTGCGAGGTGGATCAGGCGACCGCTCAATACAGCATCTTCCGAGACCTTGGTCGGACGCTGGAAGGCAACTGCCGCATGGGCCTTGCAAATGGCGGTTTCCACACTGCCGAACTGGGTGTCGTGGCCGCGTTGCAGATAGAGCAGATGGCCGCCATCATCCACTACCGCGATGACCACCCGCCATTCGTTGCGCAACGCTTCGGCTTCGGCGGCTGCAGCGACGCGCTTGGCGTCACCGAGCGTAAGCACGGGTTTGCTTGATTCAAGCGAGCTGGGAGGCGGCGTGAGACTCGCCATGATTCAGTGGGCTGCCAGCGCGACGAATATCCGGTCGCGGATGGCATCCACGCTGCCGGTACCCGCGATGTTGATATGGCGCGGTGCGCGCGCGCCGCCGGATTTTTCCCAAGCCGAGTAATATTCCACCAGCGGCTGGGTTTGCTCGTGATAGACCTCGAGACGTTTTATCACTGTCTCTTCTTTGTCGTCCGGGCGTTGCACCAGGTCTTCGCCGGTCACATCATCCTTGCCGGGAACCTTGGGAGGATTGAACACGACATGGTAAGTGCGCCCGGAGGCGAGGTGGGCGCGGCGCCCGCTCATACGCTGGATGATGTCGCTGTCCGGAACTTCGATTTCCACCACAAAATCAATGTCAATGTTGGCGTCCTTCATCGCCTGCGCTTGCGGGATGGTGCGCGGAAAACCGTCGAACAGGAAGCCGTTGGCGCAATCCGCCTCCTTGATGCGCTCCTTGACCAAGCTGATGATGAGGTCGTCCGACACCAGCTTGCCCGCGTCCATCACCTGCTTGGCGGAGACACCCAGCGGCGTTCCCGCCTTGACTGCGGCACGCAGCATGTCGCCGGTGGAAATCTGCGGGATGTTAAATTTTTCCTTGATGAAAGTTGCCTGGGTGCCTTTACCGGCACCGGGCGGGCCGAGCAGTATCAGTTTCATGGTTGAGCCCTTTCGTTGGTGGCCGGATTATACGCCGCGTCAAATTGCTTGCGGGCCGAACGCAAGTCCTCCTCGGTATCCACCCCGGCGGGCGGCGCATTTTGGGTGATGGTGACACCGATCTTGTAGCCGTGCCACAGCACGCGCAATTGTTCCAGCGCCTCGACTTGCTCGATAACGGCGGGCGCAAGTTGGCGGAAGGCGCGCAGGAAGCCAGCGCGGTAGGCGTAGATGCCGATATGACGCAATGCGGTGAAGTTTTCCGGCAATGCCGCACCACCGCCCTGCGCAAACTCGTCGCGCGGCCATGGAATCGGGGCGCGGCTGAAATACAGGGCGTTGCTTTGCCTGTCCAGCACCGCCTTGACGACGTTGGGGTTGCGCAACGTCTCCGCGTCGTGGATAGGATGGCAGGCGGTGGCCACGGCGCATTCCGGGTGATCGTGCAGGTGTTGCGCCACGGCATATATCAGGTTGGGCGGGATTAGCGGTTCGTCGCCTTGCACGTTGACCACGATGGTTTCGTCGCCCCAGCCGCGCTGTTCGACGACTTCGGCGATGCGGTCGGTGCCGCTAACGTGATGTTCGCCGGTGAGGCAGGACTTGAAGCCGTGCTCGTGTACCGCAGCGGCGATGGAAAGGTGGTCGGTGGCAACCCAGATTTGCTGCGCGCCGCTTTTTGCCGCCCGCTCGGCGACTCTTACCACCATGGGCTTTCCGGCAATCGGCAGCAGCGCCTTACCCGGTAGCCGGGTGGAAGCGAGGCGCGCCGGAATGACTACATGAAAAGCCAGCATATCGGGTGCGTTGACGCGACCGCTTGCGGATGCGCGATCATTTGAGCGCTTCCACCTCTTCTGCGGTGAGCTTGCGCGCTTCATCCGCCAGCATCACGGGAATGTCGTCCTGGATCGGAAAGGCCAGCCGGTCAACCTTGCAGACCAGCTCCCGCTCTGCCTTGCGGTAAACCAGCGACGATTTGCATAGCGGGCAAACCAGGATATCAAGCAGTTTGGCGTCCATTCGGGGAAATCCTTTCCAGGATGAGCTGGGTGAGCGCCGGGTCGCAACACGCATCCACGCGCAGCACCCAGCATTTTTCGTCGGCGATTGCGCCGCATTTTACCGCATCTTTTTCCGTCATGAGCACCGCGTCGGCACCCGCGTAATCGAGGTCTTTCCGGGTGTAGCAGTGGTGGTCGGGGAACGGGTGTGCCTGCACATTCAGCCCTAGGCCCTCCAGGTGCGAAAAAAAGCGCTCGGGATGCCCGATCCCGGCGACGGCGTGCAGGTTCTGGCCGCCCAAATCGGCGGCTTGCACCGAGATTTCCGGGTTGAGCAGATTGTAAAATCGGTCGCCGCCCAACCGCATGCCAAATTCTCCGGAAGCGGGTGCCCCGCCATTGATCACTACCGCATCGGCTTGTGCAAGGCGCGAG
>VIKH01000010.1:2874-19849 GCA_008080515.1 Gallionellaceae bacterium
GGAGCGGCCCGGCAGGCAGCAGGAAGCCGTTGCCGAAACGGCGCGCGCCATCCACCACGGCAATTTCCATGTCGCGCCGCAAACGGTAATGCTGCAAACCATCATCGCTGAATATCACGTCACATTCGGGATGGGCGCGCAGCAACGCGCGAGCGGCGGCGGGGCGGTCTCGCCCCACCCACACCGGGCAAAGCTTGCGTTGCGCCATCAGCACCGCCTCGTCGCCATCCGCAGCGGGGTCGCTGGTGGCATACACCGACCGAACCGAAGAACGCGCGCCGCCATAACCCCGGCTGATGATGCCGGGGTGCCAGCCACTATCGAGAAGCTGCTGCGTCAGCCACAGGGTGAGCGGCGTCTTGCCGCTGCCGCCCACATTGATGTTGCCCACCACCACGACCGGTACCGGCAGTTTCTCGCTATGGAAAACGCCGCACCGGTAGAACATCCGGCGGAATCCCGCCAACAGGCGGAACATCAAACTTGCGGGCAGCAATACGAGGTGTAGCGGGGTAATGCGGTACCAGTGGCGCTCCAGCCAGTGCATTCTCAGCCAGCCACAAATGAGCGCGGATCAACACCGGCACAACCCGTTTCCGGAATAGTGCCCCGCCTTTTTCCTGGGGTGAGCCGCCCCCTCAATACAAGACCCTGGCTATCCGTGTCCATCCGTGGCTATATCGCCGCTATTATTTCCGGCTGGTGGAAAAGGTGATGCGCCCGTAACCGGCAAGCCGCGCGGCTTCCAGGATATTGACCACCGCCTGATGGGGTGCCTTGGCGTCGGCTCCGATGATAATGGTGGGGTCTTTCTGCTCGCCTGCCGCCCGGTTAAGCTCCCTGGCAAACTTGCCAGCATCGCCGAACGCGGTGGGCGTGTTATTGATAGCGTAATGCTCCGATGCGTCAACAGAAACGTTGATCTGGCTGGCCTGTGCCGCCGCTTCCTCACCACCCGCTTGCGGCAGGTTGATCTGCAACTCGGAAAATTTGGCGTAAGTGGTGGTGACCATCATGAAAATCAGGATCACCAGCAACACGTCTATCATCGGGATCAGATTCATTTCCGGCTCTTCTCGCGTGCGCCCCCGCTGGAAGTTCATGAAAGCCCCCTACCCCTTGCGCCCGCCGTGGACGATTTCCACCAGCTTGATCGCTTGCTGTTCCATCTCGATGGCCAAACTGTCCACCTTGGCGCGGAAGTGGCGGTAGAAAATCATGCTGGGCACAGCCACGATCAGGCCGAAAGCCGTGTTGTATAGCGCCACCGAGATGCCGTGAGCGAGCACGGCGGGCGTGTTGCCGATGGCGTTTTGCGCACCGAAAATTTCGATCATCCCGACCACCGTGCCGAACAACCCGAGCAACGGGCTGATCGAGGCGATCGTACCGAGGGTGGTCAAGAAGCGCTCCAGTTCGTGCGTCACCTTGCGCCCGGCCTCTTCGATAGAGTCTTTCATCACTTCGGGAGAGCTTTTGATGTTCCTCAAACCGGCTGCAAACACGCGCCCGAGCGGGGAGCCCTCCGAAAGGCGCAGCAGCATGGCTTCGCTGACGCCGCGCTGTTTGAGTTCCTGCACGGTTTCATCGAGCAACCCCGCAGGCACTACAGTCTTATTGCGCAGGAACAGCAAGCGCTCTGAAATCAGCGCAACGGCGATCACCGATGCCGTGATCAAAAACCAGATGGGCCATCCGGCGGCTTCTACAATAGCAAACACACGACCTTTCCGAATATATGGACACTTCTAAAAATCCTGTCCCGCCGTTTCTGCACCGGTGGGAGCCCGACAAAAGCAAACAAGCCGTGTCGCCCACCCAAACAGGGGGCATCGGCCTCGCTTTCCCGCTTATTGCTGGAATAACGAATTATTTAGAGGCGCCGATACGCTTCAAACAAGTAAAAGCTTGAGAGGGCGGAACTGTATCTTGTCATGCCGATTTGGGCAAGATTTCTGGTGCAAACTTGGATGCAGAGAAAAAATCATGGGTAACTACCCATAGCAAATAAGCAATTTTCTTTTCCCACAAAAACTGTGGATAACTTTGTGTAAAAACAATTAAACTCAACACTTAACTCTTTATCAAATCACTACTTTTATGGTGCCGCCTATTTTTTGCTCACTTAAAAATACAAATTAAAACAATAGGTTAATATACGTTAACCGCGTTGTAACATGAAACATCACCGCCACATGGCGCGCCTCCTTGAGTTGTGAATTATTCTGGAATGTCAACATGTTTTTTGGCCTGGCCACCGAAGAAAAATACCGCGTAGTTAGAGTGCGCGAACTCAATTTATTGGTTAAGCGTTTGTTGGAAAACAATTTGCCGCTGATGTGGGTGGCCGGGGAAATCTCCAACTTTGTTTGCGCATCTTCCGGGCACTGGTATTTCTCTCTAAAAGACGAGCAGACGCAAGTGCGCTGCGCGATGTTCCGGCACAAAAACCAGCATTTGGACTGGCTGCCAAAGAACGGGGCGCAGGTGGAGGTGCTGGCGCTGGCTACGCTCTACGAGGGGCGCGGCGAATTTCAGTTGACGCTGGAGCAGATGCGCCCGGCCGGACCGGGCGCATGGTATGAAGCTTTCGAGCGGCTCAAGAAAAAACTGGAAGGCGAGGGCCTGTTCGATGCGGGGCGCAAGCGCCCACTACCGTATCTGCCCGGGCAGATAGGCATCGTCACCTCGCCGCAAGCCGCCGCGTTGCACGACGTGTTAAGCGCGCTGGCTAAACGCATGCCCGGCATACCCGCCGTGCTTTACCCTGCGCCCGTGCAAGGGGAAGGTGCGGCACAAAAGATCGCACAAGCCATCAAGGCGGCAAACGCGCGCGCAGAATGCGACGTGCTGCTGGTATGCCGTGGCGGTGGCAGCATCGAAGATTTGTGGGCGTTCAACGAAGAGGTTGTGGCGCGCGCCATTGCTGCCAGCAACATCCCCGTGGTGAGCGGGATCGGGCACGAAAGCGACTTTACCATCGCCGACTTTGTCGCGGATCTGCGTGCTGCCACCCCCACTGCGGCAGCGCAGGCGGCCACCCCGGCGCGGCTGGAATTGCTGCAACGCCTGAATCAGACCGCGCAGCGACTTGGCCGCGCCAAGCTGCGCCTGTTCGAGCGCGCGATGCAGCAGCTTGATATGGTGCAGCGCCGCCTGGTGCATCCGGCACAGCGGTTGAGCCAGCAAACGCAGTTCCTCGACCACTTGCAGCGCCGCCTGTTGCTGGCTCGCCCCGACACTTCGTCGTCAGGCGACCTTTGCGCCGAACAGGGGCGGCGATTGCAGGCGGCCATGCGCCATGCTCTGCAACGACACGATGCCCGGCTGCGCAGTTTGAGCCAGCATTTGCTGCACCTCGATCCGCAGCGGGTGCTGGCGCGCGGCTACAGCGTGGTACGCGACGAGCGCGGGGCCATCGTTGTTGACAGTGCCGGATTGCCTGCCGGGGCGAGCCTGGGTATTACTTTTGCGCGCGGCTGGGCGCGGGCAGAAGTAAAAGAAAAAGGGGTGGCCACCGGCGGGCAAGATTAGCTGCCAGGGCGCTTCAGGAAATCTGAGCTGAGGGCGGGTTACCTTACCAACAGCGACCACTGCTGCGGCCACTGCGCCAGCGGGTCACGCGCGTAGCCGCTCTTGGCAAACATTTGCCAGCGCCCGATAACGAAGCACAGCAGCATGTTTGCCAGCGCGACCGCATCGGTGTCGGCGGGCAATTCATTCTGCGTGACAGCGATGCGCAAAGATTGTTTGAGCGTGGCCTCGATGCGATCCAGAAACTGGTTGATGCGCGCTTGCAGGCGCTCGTCTTCGTTCACCAGCGCATCGCCGGTCAACACGCGCGTCATGCCGCGATTCTTCTGCGCGAAGCCCAGCAACATGGCAAGAATGCTCTCCGCCTGTTTCAGCCCGCTGTTTTCTTCTGCGGTAATCTTGTTCGCCAGCCCGAATACAGTCTGTTCGATAAACTCGATCAGCCCCTCGAACATCTGTGCCTTGCTGGCAAAGTGACGATACAAAGCCGCTTCGGATATATCCAGTTTAGCTGCCAGCGCGGCGGTGGTGACCTTCTCACCTTTTGGCTGCTCCAGCATCCCGGCAACAGTTTGCAGTATTTGCAGCTTACGCTCTCCCGGTTTTGCGGCCATGTTTTCCCCTTGTTTTCGAGCTCCACACATTCCTGATTATATCCAAGGACGCTGAACCAGCCCCCGCCCCATGCACGTTGCATCAGGGCGCGAGCCGGTGTAATCCATCAGGGCGCTGTCGCCTGCTCCGCAAGAGGGGCGGACGACAATACGGTTACCGTGACCCGCCGGTTCCGGGCGCGCCCTTCGGCGGTATCGTTGGGTGCAACCGGGCGGTTGGCTGCGGAACCTACTGCGGTCAGGCGCGACGCCTCGACCCCGCGCTCGATAAACAGGCGCACCACGCTGCTGGCACGCGCCGAAGACAATTCCCAGTTGGAAGGAAAGCGCGCGTTTTTGATCGGCGTATCATCCGTATATCCTTCAACCTCGATGTGGTGGTCGCCTTGCCCCAGTATCTCGATCACTCTGGCCATGGTTGTGATCGAACTGCTTTGCAGCTCCGCTTCCCCCTGGTTGAACAGCGCGCTGGCATTTATTTCCAGCACCACCCCCCGGCTGGTTTGGGTGACGCTGACCTGGCCGCCCGCGATCTGGACCGCCATGGCCCGGCTTAACCCGCTGGCGACCTCCTGCATGGTTTGCTGCTGCTTACGCATGCGCTCGCCCACCCGCGCATTCCTGCGATCCACCAGTGATTTCAGCAAGGATTCGCGCTCTCCTCCGGCATCGGCGGTTTCCGGCTTGGCCGCACCTTGGCTGCCGAAAGCCGTATTCAGCGCCTCGCTGAATATTTTATATTTTTCGATGTTGACCGCCGAAATGGCATACATCACCACAAAAAATGCAAACAGCAAGGTGATGAAATCGGCATAGGAAATCAACCAGCGCTCGTGGTTGTCCCGCTCCACTCGTTTCTGGCGGCGCGCCATCCGGCAACTCCTCAAGAAAGATTCGGGATATAGCCCTGCAATTTATTTTCGATAAAGCGCGGGTTTTCTCCGCCAGCGATGGCGGTCAGCCCATCCACCTGCATTTCGCGCATCATCACCTGCCGCGCGACCAGCACCTTCAGTTTGCCGGCCACGGGCAGAAACACCAGATTCGCCAGGCCGACGCCGTAGATGGTGGAAATAAACGCGACCGCGATACCCTCGCCCAGCTTGGACGGCTCGCCCAAGCTCTGCATGACATGTACCAATCCGAGCACCGCGCCGATGATGCCGATGGTCGGCGAATACCCCGCAGCCGACTCCCACACCCGCGCCGATTGCCAGCGCAACTGCTCGTAGCTTTGGATTTCCACCTCCAGCACTTCGCGGATCTTTGCCGCGCTGTTGCCGTCCACCAGCAACTGCAGCCCTTTCTTCAAAAAAGGGTCGCGGTTTATGGCAATCTGCGGCTCCAGCACCAGCACCCCGCCTTTACGCACCATGCCGCTCCACGCGGTGATCTGGGAAACCGTTTTCTGCGCGGACAACTGGGGGGTGACGAACACCCATCGCCCCATCTGCATCCCGGTCAGAAAAACCTTGAGCGGGTTTTGCAGCATCACCGCGCCCAGCGTGCCGCCAAACACGATGAGGAAAGCCGCGCCCTGAAACAGGATGGCAATCGAGCCGCCTTCGAGCAATTGCCCTGCCACGATACCGCCGAAGCCGAGCAGCAAACCGGCGATACTGAGCTTGTCCATCAGTAACCCTTCAACATACCGCGCAAACGGGCGACCGCCTGGCTGTGCAACTGGCAGATGCGCGATTCGCTTACGCCCATCACCTCGCCGATCTCGCGCAAGTTCAGGTCCTGCTCGTAATGCATGCCCATCAGCAAGCGTTCGCGCTCCGGCAGATTGCCTATCGCCCTGATCAGCGCCTCCCGGAAATGTTCGTCCTGCAGCAGGTCGAGCGGGTTGGCGCCGTTATCGAAGTTGAAGCGATCAAGAAAATCCTCGTCGCCCTCGCCGTGAAAATCCTCGTAATACAGCAGTTGCGCGCCGCGCGATTCGTACAGCATCTGCTGGTAGTCGGCCAATGGCATGTTCAGCTCCTTGGCGATTTCGGTCTCGCTCGGCGATCTCCCCAGCCGCTGCTGCAGCTTGCTCAACGCCTGCTCGATGCGCCGCATATCCCGGCGCAGGCCGCGCGGCATCCAGTCGGACTGGCGCAGCTCGTCCAGCATGGCACCGCGGATACGCTGCGAGGCGAAGGTTTCAAACTGCGCGCCGCGCAGCTCGTCATATCTCCCGGCAGCTTCCAGCAAGCCCATCATGCCCGCCTGGATAATGTCGTCCACCGATATGCTGCTGGGAAGCCTCACCATCAAGTGATAAGCGATGCGTTTGACCAGCGGCGCATATTCCCTGATGCACTGTTCCTTGTCGTTCGACCCGTTTGCGGTATACATGGCGCCCGTAAATTCGTCCGCTTCTCTCACCTTTCAAGCCGTCCCCCATGGCGAAAAAGGCGGGTGATAAAAATAAAGCGTGTTCTGTTCTTTGAGTCAGCAGGCCGCCAACGCAATATTCGGTGAAGGTGTTCGCCCCATCAACCGTTGCATCTCATCGGGCAAGCTGGCCGCTTCCATATCCCCGACGCCGGGCAGCAACATCAGGTTGCGCCCGATCTCTTCAAACGAAAACGCTACCGGTTCCGCCGGGAAGGCCTCGGCCACCGGGCAGCGCAGTTGCGCCGCGCGCTTGAGTTTTTCATCAGCCGGGATAAAGCCCAAGTATTCTACACGCACCTGCAAACGGAGGCGCGCCACCTGCTCCACATTGCGGAACACTGTTTGCGCATCCCGCCCGTCGCGCGCTTTGTTGACCGCAACCATGAAGCCCTGCCGCCCTCCACCCATCGCCAGGCGTTTGATCAGCGCATAGCTTCCGGTGATGGCGGCGGCGGTGGCATTCAGCACCAGCAGCAGCGGCTGGCCCGGGACAAGCGCGGCAGAAACCGGGCTGAGAACCGCGCATGGCGCCGCATCCACCAGCACGATGTCGGTGCCGCGCGACGCTTCCGCCAGACAATCCAGCAAACCTTCCCGCTCCGTTGCGGGCAGCAGCGGCAGCGAGCGGGTGGCGTGCGCAGCGGGAAGAATGCGCACCCCGTGGCGGGAATGCACGACAATTTCGCGCCAAGCCTTGCCGCGCCGCACGGCATCCAACAGATCGTGGCGCGGATTAAGCCCCAGCATGTCGGCGGCGTTGCCAGGCGGCGGGTTTTCATCCAGCACCAGCACGCGCTTGCCGGATTGCGCCAGCGTGGCGGCAATGTTCACCGCCACGCTGGTCGCACCCAGCCCGGATTGCGCGCCAGCCACCACCACCACGCGGGTCGAGCCTTGCAACAGCAAGCGGCGCAGCCCCTCGGCCTGGTCGGCGGCACGTTCAGGAAACATACTGCCCCCCCATCGCCAGGGCGGCCCCCGACATCAGCGCGGGTATTTCCAGCTCCTGCAAGGCAAACGGCGCCGCCTCGGCATAAGGTTTGAAAGCGCGGTGCAACAAGTAATCCAAGTTGACTTCGTGCAAGTCCTCCGGCACGCGCTGCCCGTTGGCGACGTAATGCAGCGCCAGTCTGTGGCGCACCGCCACGTCCAGCACCGCGCCCAGTGTTGCCGCCTCGTCCAGTTTGGTGGGGATGCAGCCGATCACCCCCGCGCCGTGATACATGCGCACCACATCGTCCAAGGTATCGCCGCTGCTGGCAGCGTTGAGCAGCAACAGGCGCCGCACCCCGGTTTCATCGAGCATCTCGTTTTGCGCGGCCACGCGGCTGTCGCGCTGCCCCATGCCGATGGTGTCAATCAGCACCAGGTGCTTGTGCTTGAGCGCCGACAGGGTGAGGCGCAAATCGCTGGTGTCGCGCACCGCGTGTACCGGCACGCCGAGTATTCTTCCGTAGATGCGCAGCTGGTCGTGGGCGCCGATACGGTAGCTGTCGGTGGTCAGCAGCGCCACCTTATCGGCACCGTAGCGCACCACCGCGCGCGCAGCCAGCTTGGCCACCGTGGTGGTTTTGCCGACGCCGGTCGGGCCGATCAGCGCAACCGCCCCGCCGCGCACCACCACGTCATCCTCTTTTGCGGCAACCCGCAAGTTGTGGCCCAGCACCTTTTGCGCCCAGGCAATATCGGCGTTGGCTGGCATTTTGTCGAGTAGCTGGCGCGACAGCACCGGGCTGAACCCGGCGTTCAGCATGCCGCGCAACAACCGGTTGCGCTGCGGATCGCGCTGCCCCATGCCGGACCAGGTCAAGCACGCGAGCTGCTCCTGCATCATGTCGCGCATCAGCTTGATCTCGCCGAGTATGTCCCGCTGCTCCTGGTGCCTGGTATCGGGCACCGCCTGCTGCGTGTTGACCGCCGGGCGCCCTGAACCCTGCGGCTGTTCTGGCCGCTGCGCGATGTCGGCCAGCTCCTCGCTGGCCACGGCCACAATCTCGACATTTTCGCCCAGCTTGCGGTTGGACAGGATGACCGCATCTCCGCCCAGCTCGGCGCGAACCATCCGCAACGCCTCGCGCGATGTCTTTGCGGTGAATTTCCTCGTTTTCATGCCCTACCTCCAACCATTGAAGTTACCCGCACCACCTTGAAATCCGGCACTTCCTCGTGCGAAATGACCTTGAGCTGCGGCAGCGCGCGCTTCAGGAAGCGCGCCAGCAGGTCGCGCAGCCGCCCCGGCACCAGCAGCACCGTGGGCAGGCCCATCTGCTCCTGCGCCTGCGCGGCGGCGCGCGCCTCGCGCAACAGGGTATCGGCCAGCCCCGGTTCGATGGCGAGATTCCCGCCTCCGGTCTGCATGGCCTGCATCAGGACATATTCCAGCTCCTTGTCCATACCGATGACTTGCAGCTCTTGCGCCGAAGGGTAAAACTGCTGCACGATGGCCGGGCCCAGCGCCACCCGCACCAAACCGGTAAGCTGGTGCGCGTCCTGGGTTTTTGCAGCGTGCTCCGCCAGCGTTTCCAGTATGGTGCGCATGTCGCGGATATGCATGCCCTCTTCCAGCAGGTTCTGCAATACTTTTTGCACTGCGGCAAGCGGCAGCAGCTTGGGCACCAGATCCTCGGTCAGTTTGGGTTGCAGTTTGGTGATGTGATCCAGCAACTGTTGCAGTTCCTGGCGGCCCAGCAGGTCGGCGGCATGGGTCTGGATGAGATGGCTCAAATGGGTGGCGACCACCGTGCTGGCATCCACCACGGTATAGCCCATGGCTTGCGCCTGCTCGCGTGCTGCCGCTTCCACCCAGACCGCCGGCAACCCGAATGCCGGGTCGTGCGTCGCCACGCCCGTCAAAGCGCCGCTGACGTTGCCGGGGTTGATCGCCAGGTACAGGTTGGGGAAGGCCTCCCCTCCGCCGACTTCCGCCCCCTTCAACGTGACACGGTATGCGTTGGGCCGCAGGTCAAGGTTATCGCGGATATGGATGGCTGGCGGCAGAAAACCGATATCCTGGGCGAATTTCTTGCGTATCCCTTTGATCCGTCGCAGCAGATCACCATCCTGCGCCTTATCTACCAAAGTGATCAGACGGTAGCCCACTTGCAGCCCCAGCACGTCAACCAGCGATACGTCCTCCCAGCTCGCTTCCGGCGCTTCCGTCGGCGGCGCGACCGCCTGCTCCGGGGCGGGCGGGCGCTCCGCCGCCTTGATGCGCCGCATGACGAAGAATGCCAGGCCACCCAAACACCCGGCCAGCAGCAGAAAAACGAAATTCGGCATGCCGGGTATCAGCCCCATCATGCCGAGAATGCCCGCAGTCAGCAGCAGCGCCTGCGGCTGGCTGAACAGTTGGCCCACCAATTGCTGGCTGACGTTTTCCTCGGTGGAAACGCGGCTGACCACCATGCCGGCGGCGGTGGAAATCACCAGCGCCGGAATCTGTGCCACCAGGCCGTCGCCTATGGTCAACAGGGTGTAATACTGGGCTGCGGTCGCAATATCGAGGTTGTGCTGCATCACGCCAACTATCAGCCCGCCGATCAGATTGATCAGCATGATGACGACGCCGGCCACGGCATCGCCGCGCACGAATTTGCTGGCGCCGTCCATAGAGCCGTAAAAATCCGCCTCCTGCGAAATGCTGGCGCGGCGGCGGCGCGCTTCATCCTCGCCGATCAGTCCGGCGTTGAGGTCGGCGTCAATCGCCATCTGCTTGCCGGGCATGGCATCCAGGGTAAAGCGCGCGCCCACCTCCGCAATGCGTCCGGCACCCTTGGTGATGACCACAAAATTGATGACCACCAGAATTGAAAATACCACGATGCCGACAGCGTAGTTGCCGCCCACCAGGAAATGCCCGAATGACTCGACCACTTTGCCCGCTGCCGCAGGCCCGGTATGGCCGTGCATCAGAACCACGCGGGTGGTGGCTACGTTGAGCGACAGGCGCAACAGGGTGGTAACCAGCAGCACCGCCGGAAACACCGCAAAATCGAGTACCTTGGTGGTGTTCATGCTCACCAGCAACACCATGATGGCCATCGCGATATTGAAGGTGAACAGAATGTCCAGCAGGAAAGGCGGCAGCGGCAACACCATCATCGCCAGGATCATCACGATCAATACCGGGCCGGCCAAACCGCGCATGCCCACGTGCTTGATCATGTATTGCAATGCCGCCACCGGGTTCATCAGGCACTTCCCCCAACGGGAACATGCGCGGTCGGATCAAGCTGTGGCGGCACCGGCAATTCGTGCGGCAGTTCCGGCATGACGCCGCCTTCGTCACGGTAACGCCGGAGCTGGTAGACGTATGCCAATACCTCGGCCACCGCCGTGTAAAGCGCTTCCGGAATGACCTCTCCGATATCGGTATGCCGGTGCAGCGCGCGCGCCAGCGCGGGCGCTTCAAGCACCGGCACTTTGTTGGCGAGAGCGACTTCGCGGATTCTCCCGGCTAACAGATGCGAGCCCTTGGCCACCACCACCGGGGCTTTCATGCGCTGCTCGCTGTAGCGCAACGCCACCGCATAGTGCGTCGGGTTGGTCACCACCACGTCGGCGGTCGGGATTTCCGCCATCATGCGGCGGCGCGCCATTTCCCGCTGCAAGCCGCGTATGCGCGACTTGACATGGGGGTCGCCCTCGGTTTCTCTGGCTTCCTGGCGCACCTCTTCTTTTGTCATCTTCAGCCGCTTGCTGTGCTCCCACATCTGGAACGGTACATCCACCGCGACGATGAGCAGCATGCCGCCCATGATGGCGGCAAAAGCCATCCACATCATCCGCCCCAGATGAGGTATCGCCTCCGCTGGCGGCTGCACCGCCAGCGCCAGCACTTCCTCCCTGTTATGCCAGACCGCCCACGCGCCGACCACGCCGACCACCGCCGCCTTGCCGACCGCCTTGCCCAGTTCGACCAGGCTGTGGGCAGAAAACATGCGCCCTATCCCGGAAATTGGATCGAGCTTGGAAAAATTGGGCAGCAACGCCTTGCCGCTGAACATCCAGCCATTAAGCAGCATCGGGGAAAGCGCTGCCGCCGCGAACAACAGCAGCGCCAGCGGCGCAAAGGCCACCATCGTTTCCAGAGAGAGTGCGTACAGGTGCGGCAGCAGCAAATCCGAATGAAACGCCAGATCGGTTCCGAGGGTGAGCCCGTCGCGCAACAGTTTGGTGAGTTGTGCGGACAACGTGCCGCCCATCATCCATAACCCGGCACCCCCCGCCAGCAACACCGCAAAAGTGGACAGCTCGCGCGACCGCGCCACCTGCCCTTCTTCGCGCGCCTGTTCGAGGCGCCGCTGCGAAGGATCTTCCGTTCGTTCAAGGTCACTGTCTTCCGCCATCACTTGCTCCTGCGGCAGCACACAGCGGTGCGGGAGCTGCCACAACAAACGCTTTCATACCGGCAGGGCCCATCCCTGGCGCAGCGGGGCGATTGTCATCAGGATTATCAACATGCCGCGAAAAACCAATCCGCCAAACAAGGCAGGTTTTATGGTGCTTATCGCCGCACCTTGGGCAAGACTGGCGCGGGAGCAAGACGCGCGGGGAATGCCCGCTACCCAGAGATTTTGTTACTGCGCCAGGAACGGCAGCGGGTTGCGCGTCAGCGCGGTTGTCACGATGTAGAAGAAAACCAGTTGCGCCCCCAGCCATGCCGCGATTCTGGCATGCAAGGTTTTGCTGAAGCGGAACGACACCATGCCCAGGCCGATGTAGAGCACGAGGCCGATCACTTTGGCGGTCAGCCAAGCATCCGTGCCGGGATATTGCCGGATACCGATGGCAAGCGTGATCGCGCTCGCCAGCAACAGCGTGTCCGTTATGTGCGGAACAACCTTCACCCAACGCTGGCGCATGATGGGCGAGCCCTTTATCAGCCACACTCCGCGCAGAAAAAACAGGGTGTAACTGATGGCCGCGCAGGTGACATGCACCATTTTTACCAGCAACAAGCTCATGGGGAAGTTTCTCCGGAATCGTCAAGGCAGCCAAACTCGCCTTGCGGTAAAATGCAGCCACCCTCACCGCGTGGCTGCGCCAAGCCAGACGCGGCTTATTTTACCAGAACGCCGCGCGCGGCGACCGGATACGCCATTCGAGTAAACCCATGCATACGAAAACTGGAATCACCCCACCACCGTCACGGAGCGGCAACGCCGCGCGGGGCGCGGAGCGTATTATGCAGTTGCTGGCCGTGCTGTTCGCGTGCGCCGCCGCCTTCTCACTGAACGGGTGCAAACCGTCCGCGACAGCACCGCTATATAAGTCCACCGACATTGCCGGAATTGATAGCGGAAAAACTTTCCGGCTGAACGATCATACCGGGCAGCCGCGCACCTTATCCGATTTCAAAGGCAAAATCGTGGTGCTTTTTTTTGGCTACACCCATTGTCCGGAAGCCTGCCCCAACACATTGCTGGAGCTGTCGCGGGCGATGAAACGCCTCGGCCCCGACGCGGGGAAGGTGCAGGTGCTGTTTGTCACCCTCGACCCCGAACGCGACACCCCTGCGCTTCTGGCGCAGTATGTGCCGGCATTTCACCCCAGCTTCATCGGGCTTTACGGCACCCCGCAACAAACCGTAGAAACCGCCAAGGAGTACCGGATTTTTTACAACAAGGTGGCGGGCGGCTCTCCCGCCAATTACACGATAGACCATTCGCTCGGCGCCCACATTTACGACCGATCCGGAAAATTGCGCCTGCTCTCAAGCTATGGGATGGGGGCGGATGACTTGGCCCACGATATCAGGCAGTTGCTCGAATAGCCGTGAAACACGGGAAGCGGATGCGCACATTGACAGCCATCGGCTTTTGCGGCAAACGCGCCCATGGCAAAACCACGGCTGCAACAGTGTTGTTTTGCCCGTCGGCAAGCGGCCCGATTGCCTGATATAGTTCAGACCCTCGCATTTAATCTCGCGTTTGATTCATGGCTCTTTCTGACTACGTCAACACCTTCGGGCAGCACATGCTGAAACAGCACGGCGAGCGCGTACACAAGATCGCGCTCGACGCCGGCATGACCTGCCCCAACCGGGATGGCGCAAAAGGCAGGGGCGGTTGCACTTTCTGCAACAATGCCTCGTTCAGCCCGAACGGGCTGACGCCGCCCACTCTGGCCGAGCAGATCGCTCGCGGCAAGCGCGCCATCGGAAAAGGCACGCGGGCATCGCGCTTTCTCGCTTATTTTCAGGCCTACACCAACACCTACGCCGACGTCGCCGAGCTGGCCGCGCTCTACGACGAGGCGTTGGTTGAGCCGGACATGATCGGGCTCTCCATCGGCACCCGGCCAGACTGTGTCCCGGCTGCGGTGCTGGACTTGCTGGCCGACTATCAGCAGCGCGGCCTGGTGGTATGGCTGGAGCTCGGCTTGCAGTCCGCCTTCGACGAAACCCTCATGCGGGTCAACCGCGGCCACGGCCTCAAGGAGTACGAAAAGGCGGTGGTTGCCGCGAGGATGCGCGGCATACCGGTTTGCACCCACCTGATTGTCGGGCTACCCGGCGAGTCCGAACACCATTATCACGCCTCGCTCGATACCGTGCTGGCATTGGGTACGGATGGCCTCAAAATACACCCTTTGCACGTGGTAAAAAACACCCTGCTGGCCTTCGAGTGGCGGCGCGGCGACTATCAGCCGCTCGAGGTGAACGACTACATCCGGATCACCGCCGACCTGATCGAGCGCACCCCGCCTGACATCGTGTATCACCGTGTTACCGGTACTGCATCGAAGGATATTTTGCTGGCCCCTTCCTGGTGTTCGCAGAAATGGAACATCCTGAACGGCATCGAGCGGGAGTTGCAGCGCCGGGGCCACCGCCAGGGCGAATTTGCCGCCCCGTCGCCCGCCAAAGAGGAAATACTCTATGCAGCCTGAATACAAACTGGATCTGGTGAGCCCGGCGGGCAGCCTGCCCGCGCTGAAAGCTGCGGTAGATAATGGTGCGGATTGCGTTTACCTCGGTTTGCGCGACGAAACCAACGCGCGCAATTTTACCGGGCTGAACTTCGATGCGACCAATCTGCGCAGCGGGGTGGATTACGCGCACGCCAAAGGTGCAAAAGTGTATCTGGCGCTCAACACTTACCCGACCCGAGAGTGGGATCGCTGGAAAAGCGCGATTGACCTGGCCGCCGATAATGGCATGGATGCGCTGATCTTGGCCGACCCCGGCCTGATGCAGTACGCCATGAAAACCCACCCGCAACTGCACCTGCATCTTTCGGTGCAGGGCTCCGCCACCAATTACGAGGCGATCAATTTCTATCGCGAGCACTTCGGCATCATCCGCGCCGTGTTGCCGCGCGTGCTGTCGTTCGCCCAGGTCGAGGAACTGGCTGCGGGCACCAAAGTGGAGCTCGAGCTGTTCGGCTTTGGCGGGCTGTGCGTCATGGCCGAAGGGCGCTGCTCGCTTTCTTCCTACGTCACCGGCGAATCCCCCAACAACTGCGGGGTGTGCTCGCCGCCCAAGGCGGTGCGCTGGCAGAAAACCGCCAAGGGGCTGGAATCGCGCCTCAACGGCGTGCTGATTGACCGCTACGCCGATGACGAAAATGCCGGCTATCCCACCCTGTGCAAGGGGCGCTTCGAGGTGGAAGGCGAAACCTATTACGCCATGGAAGAGCCGACCAGCCTGAACACGCTGGAGCTGCTGCCCGAACTGATGCGCGTAAAAATACGCGGCCTCAAAATCGAGGGCCGACAAAGAAGCCCCGCCTATGTGACTCAAGTCACCCGTGTCTGGCGCGAGGCAATAGACCTGTGCATGAAAAACCCCAAGAGCTTTTCTGTCAAACCTGCCTGGACTGCCGCGCTGGGCAAAATCTCCGAAGGCCAGCAGCACACCCTGGGAGCCTACTACCGGCCCTGGAAATAAATGGGCACCGGAGAGTTGAAATGAAAATGAAGCTTGCGCTTGGCCCGGTTCTTTACTATTGGACTCGGGAAAAATTACAGTCCTTTTACGAGGGAATCGCCGCCGCGCCGGTAGATATTGTTTACCTGGGTGAAACAGTTTGTTCACGGCGCCACATCATGCGCCTGTCAGACTGGCTGGAACTGGCCAACATGCTGTCCGGCGCAGGCAAAAAAGTGGTGCTTTCCACCCTGACCCTGATCGAATCCGAATCCGATCTGAAAACCCTGCGCAAAATCGCGGAAAACGGTGATTTCGCGGTGGAAGCCAACGACATGGGCGCGGTGCATCTGCTGGAAGGCCGCACCCCGTTCATCGCCGGGCCTTACCTCAACATCTACAACCCGCAGACCTTGAGCATGATTGCCTCCCTCGGCGCACAGCGCTGGGTGATCCCGGTAGAAATGTCACGCGACGTGCTGCAACCGTTGCAACAGTCGCGCCCGGTGGGTATGGAAACGGAGGTGTTTTCCTACGGCAGGCTGCCGCTGGCATTTTCTTCGCGCTGTTTCACTGCCCGCTTCCACAACCTGCCCAAGGACGACTGCCGCTTTCTCTGCCTCGACGATCCCGTCGGCAAAACCATGCGCACCCGCGAAGGCAAGCCGTTCCTGGTAATCAACGGCATCCAGACGCAATCGGCGCTGGTTTACAACCTGGTCGGCGAAATGGATGCGCTGCGTGAACTCGGTGTGGACGTGTTACGTATCAGCCCGCAGCCGGAACATACCGCAGAAATTGTCGGCCTGTTCCGCGACTGTATGGAACGGAGGGTAAATCCGGAGCTCGCCTTGCAGCAAATGGAAAAGCTAATGCCCGAAACGGCCTGCAACGGCTACTGGTACGGGCGGGCGGGGCTGGAGCAAATGGTTCATGCTGGCGAGCAAAGCGCCGCTTGTGCCGAAAGATGATTATAATGGCCGCCGAAACCGCGCCACCTATACAGCCAGCATGACGAACGCGACCAACAAACAGCCTTTCCTTCTTCCCAAACCGGTCGGCGATGTGCTGTCCGTTGTGCCGGGCTACCCGCAGACTTTGCTGTTTGTCCAAGCGGTCAATCTGGCGCTGGGCAACACTCTGCGCTCGGAAACCATGCAGCCGTTGCGCGGCAAGCTTATCAGCATCCGCGTGACCGACGCCGGTGTGACGTTTCATTTCACCCTCGACCATAAAGGCATGGTTGCCTGCCGCCGCACCCGCGAACCCGACCTGACCATCAGCGCCAGCGCCTACGATTTTCTGATGCTCGCCCTGCGCAAGGAAGACCCGGACACGCTCTTCTTCAGCCGCCGTCTGTGCATGGAAGGCGACACCGAACTCGGCCTGCTGGTGAAAAACACTCTGGATGCGCTGGAGCTGCCACCTCTGGATATAAGATTGCTTTCGCCCAGGAGAGTCCTCTCCGAAATCAGAATGCGGCTGCTGGCGTAAAATTCCAAGCTTGTTTGAACCCAGATAATCCATTAGCCGAAATCGGGCAAGAAAGGCCGCTCGTGGTGAGCCTGTC
>VIKH01000150.1 GCA_008080515.1 Gallionellaceae bacterium
CACGTTGTTGTGGCAGCTCGCGCAACCGGCGGTAATGCCGGTGTGGCTGAAGGTCGCGCCCAGAAAGCTGGTGGTGCTCTTGTGGCAGCTCTCACAAGGTGCCGTAGTATTTACATGGCTGGAAGATTTACCGGGTGCAGTCACGTTGTTGTGGCAGCTCGCGCAACCGGCGGTAATGCCGGTGTGGTTGAAAATCGCCACTTGAAAACTGGCTGTGCTGGAATGGCAGCTTTCGCACGCGCCGCTTGTTTGAATGTGCCTGGCGGGTTTCGGCGTGGCCCTGGAGCGGCTGCCAACCGTGTGGCAGCCCGCGCATGTTTTCGGCGTACCTTTGAAAACCCCACCCGTATGGCAGGACTCGCAAGCTGCTGTGGTGTGCGCCCCCGTTAGCGGAAAGCCGGTTTTCAAGTGATTGAAGCTGGAGGCGGCATGCCCGGCTTGAACCGGGGCAGCAACCGCGTTCGAGAAAGCGGATATCACAAATACCGCCATGGTCATGGACACCACAAAGCCGCATATCGCGCCAATTTTGCCGGACAAATCTCGTTTCATTTCCAACCTCCGCACAAGTTATTTCAAACAACCGATAGAACAGTAATCCGGGTTGCCGCCAGGTTTCTGGCGGAATCGGAGATGCCAGCTGCTCCAAGGCGGGGCAATTTATCTGAATCGTGGCACCCTCTCAAACCCGCTGGTTGATATGAAAATTGCAGGCGTGAAAGGGGGAAAAATGCGGATGAATGGAGATATTTTTTGGATGGGTGGCCAGGGCAGATTGCGTGCTACAAAACCGGACAGATCAATAGCTCGCGACACCGCGCGCACTTTACTTATTGAAAATCTTCGCTTTGTAGCGCAATATGCACACGTTTCGCCTGCGCCTGACGCGTTGCTCGGCTCTCGTTCTCAACGAATACCGGAAGCGTCATCTCGACGTCGGCACATTTTTATCAGGGGATTAAATTTATGGCGCGATCAGCCCTCAAACCCATAGCTTGCGCAAATTGCGGCGTATATGAGCTGTGTTATTCGGTGGGCGGAGATACCGATCTCAGCATGCTCGACGCCATCGTGAAAAGCCGGAAAATGGTCAAGCGCGGCGATTTCCTGTACCAGACAGGCAAGCCGTTCAGAACAATTTTTGCTATCCGGGGCGGATCGGTCAAAACATCCATCCTGGCTGGCGACGGTCGGGTTCAAGTGACCGGGTTCCATGTTGCTGGCAAAGTACTCGGGCTGGACGCAATCGCCACCAGCCAATACAACTGCGAGGCCATGGCGCTCGAACCAACCGCAGTTTGCGAAATCCCCGTCAGCCGCCTCGACGAGCTCAGCAAGGAATTTCCCGATCTGCATTACAAGATGATAAAAATCATGAGCCAGGAAATTCTGGACAACCGCGAACTCATGCTGTTGTTGGGGAAAATGAGCGCCGAAGAGCGGATGGCGGCCTACTTGTTGAGCATGTCGCAGGGGCTGGAAAAAAGCGGGGCTTCGGCCACCCAATTTAATTTAAGCATGTCGCGCAGCGATATCGGGAATTACCTCGGGATGGCGGAAGAGACGGTATGCCGCATCCTTACCCGTTTTCAGGATGATGGGCTTATCACTACCCAGCGCAGAAAAATCACACTGAACGATCTTGACCGTTTGCGCGCGGTCGCCCACCGCAGATAGCCGACACTCCATCCATCGGCTTCAGGCCTATCCGGGGCCGACGCCTTTGCAGTCTCTGTCATCGAACGAGCAGGAGTCTTCCCGGATATGCCCTTTGTAATATTCCTCAAATGAGCGGCAGAGTTCCGGCTTGAATAGCCATTGGCAGTCGGGTGTTGTAAACAGCTTTGCGTCCACGAGCGTTTCCTTGTCCTGATAAATCTCGACAATCTGCACGTCACCCGGGCCGATTTTATTCTTATGCAAATGTTCCACTAAACCGCAAATCGTGTCTGCAAAATAAGAGCTGTATTCCTCGCCACCCTCAAAAATGCGTATTCTGGCTTCATAAGTGTAGGGCAAGCTTCTGTCATATTTGGATTTCGGCCCGATTACTTTTCCAAGCACGCTCATCTCTGTTCTCCTTAAAGCCGTGACTTTTTCTGGGGGCTACCCACGCCTTCTGACCGTCTCCTGAATCATACCTCCACCGTTCGACGCGCACATAGTAAATAAAGTGGCTTGCAGGTTGATGCCGGTCAGGATTGCAGCAGCCCGGTTGACGCCAGTCAGGGTATTAACCCGAAAACCCACTTAACTTGCGTGGTCATTAAAGAAGGTGCTCTTCCAGGCGCAAGGGTCGGGCGATTCTTTAATTTCAATTTTTATTCTAATCGTGAGGAGAAAATTATGCAGAGGAAAATGGCGGTAGTTTTGGCGGCAGGCACGTTGCTCGCTTCTTTTAACGCATTGGCGGAGGACGGCAACTGGATGATGCGCGTCCGTGCGGTTTATATAGACTGGATGCAGGAATCAAGCCCGGTGGGGCAGCTTGGCCTCCCCGCAAATGACATTCATCTCGAGAAAAAATGGGCACCGGAAGTGGATTTCACCTATTTCTTCACCAAAAACATTGCGGCCGAGCTTATCCTGACTTACCCGCAGAAACATACCGTGCGCGTACAGAGTTTGGCTAGCGATGTTGGCTCACTGAACGAGCTGCCGCCCTCCCTGATTTTCCAATATCACTTTACGCCGGAGGCGCAGTACCGCCCGTATATCGGTGCCGGGTTTAACTACACCACTTATTCGCGTGTAGATCTTGCGCCGCTCAACGCTGTTACGAACGTAGCTTTGCCGCTTGGATCCCCCCATAACGCTTCGATAGACCGCACCAATTTGGGCGGTGTCCTGCAGGCGGGCGTGGACTTCAAGGTGGGCGCAAACTCCTATATCAACCTCGATTTGAAGAAGGTCTATATCCAGTCCGACCTTTATCTCGACGGGGCCAAAATCAGCACCATCAAGGGTGACCCGCTGTTGTGGGGCATCGGTTACGGCTTCAGGTTCTGACGCCCGACAGCGGCGACGGTGTGATGGCCGCCTTTGTGCGGCCATTTTTATGGGGCACCCAGGCAGGGCGCGCCACTCGGGCTGCAAGGGATTATGTATAGAGCGCTTCCAAAAATTCGTCACACCGGCGAAAGCCGGTGTCCAGCTTATTGAAAATACTGGATTCCGGCCTTCGCCGGAATGACAAAACTAGAATTTTTGGAAGCGCAGCGCCCTATAGATGAACGGCAAGAGTGGCGCGGCGACCGCAATGCGGGTAATTGCTTGCCGGGTTGGTGCAGAATTCAGGCTGGCTTAACCCCCAAAAGCATCCTTCACCCACTCGATGCCGCTGCCATCCTGCGCTTGCAGCAACACCGCGTCGAAACGGCAGGGCGGGATGTGCGCCAGCGAGGCGAGGTAATGCTGGGCGGTACGCGACAGCTTTCCCTGCTTGGCGGCATTGATGCTGGCTGCGGCGCCGCCGAAATCGCCCCGGCTGCGCAGGCGCACTTCGGCGAATACCAGGGTATCGCCATCCTGCAAAATCAAATCTATCTCGCCGAAACGGCAGCGGTAATTTTGCTGTAACAGTTTGAGGCCGTGTTGTTGCAGAAACTGCGCCGCCAGTTGTTCGGCGCGCGCTCCGCTGTTGCCGCGTGCGTTCATGGGATAGCATTAATCTCGCGTAGCGACTTACCGTACCCCTCGCCTCCGGGGAGAGGGGGAACGGGGGTGAGGGAACGATCGTTGGGCGGCACGGCAAGCTGCCTGGTGTCGAGTGGCTGGCCCCTGCCTTGTCTGATCTGCGCCGGAATGGCCTTGCGCAGGAACTGGTGGTTGCTGTTCAGGCTGATCTGCCCGGTTACGCCATCCAGCGGCAGCTCGGTGCGGTAGGTGTTGTTGAGCATGATTTGCAGCAGGCGGAACGCGTCTATGCCGAGCGCGTATAGCCGCTCCATGTCTGGCTCCAGCGATTGCTCCGGGCGCGGGTAAACCATCACTGCCGGGTGTTCGGGCTGCAACAGCCACGGCATGTCCACGAAGCGGGTGTTGTTGAGATCGTAGTTGGTCAGCGTGTCGGTATTGCCGTTAAACAACTGCGAGATGGCGTAAACCGGTATGGCTATATCTATGTAGGGGTGGATCATCCTGGCCTTGGCGGCGTCGGCGGCAAGAAACACCATGTTACCCGGCGAATCAGGAAGGTCGGCCAGCACTTCCGGGTTGTTGCCGTAGGTGAGTTCTTTCAGGACATCGCCGCCCAGCGTTTTCCATTCTGCGGCAAACGCCTGGGATAGCCGTGCGGACAGGGGCGTTCCGGTGCTGACCAGGGTCGCGCCACGCAAGCCCGCCGCTGCGGCAAGCTGCGCGACCTGGCGCGCTTCCGCCTCGGCGGACAGGCCGAAAAAATAAAGCTGGTCCAAGCCCCGCATCTCGCCGACATTGAGCGCCAGCGTCGGCACGGAGATTTCCGTGGCGGCGGCCAGCGCCGCTACGCCGTCGCGTGTCAGCGGGCCAGCCACGGCGACCGCGCCGTTGGCGATAGCTTTGGGGTAGAGCGCGGCCACCTCTTGGCTTTCGCTGTCGGTTGCGTAGGCGATGATCGGCAACGGCAGCGGCTGGTTGTTGGCGGCCGCCATGAAACCCTGCTGCACGATACCCGCAGCGCGTCCGAATACCGGCGATTTGAGCGGCAGCAGCAGCGCGATGTGCGGCTCAATTTGCACTGCGGCAGGCGGCGCTTCATCGGTGGCACAAGCCGGGCCGCTGACGTATAGTGCGGCCAGCATCAGGATCCGGGAGGCAAGACGTTGCATAGCGGGCAGAAGCAAAAATTGGAGTGCGCATTATATGTAGTTGCCACCCCGATTGGGAATTTGCGTGACACCAGCCTGCGCGCGCTGGATGTACTGGCGTCCGCCGACGCGGTTGCCGCCGAAGACACGCGCAACACCCTGCACCTGCTGAACCACTACGGCCTGGCCGCGAACCGGCTGCTGGCGTTGCACCAGCACAATGAGCGCGGCGCGGCGGAAAGAATCGTCGCCTTGCTCGCGCAAGGCCTATCGGTTGCCCTGGTGAGCGATGCCGGTACGCCGGCGATAAGCGACCCCGGCGCGCTGCTGGTGGAGGCGGTGCGCGCGGCGGGGCACAGGGTGATTCCGGTTCCCGGCGCGAATGCCGCGCTGGCGGCGCTATCCGCATCCGGGTTGGCCGTGCCACATTTCCTGTTTTATGGTTTCCTGCCCAGCAAGCCGTCGGCGCGCCGCCGCGAATTGCAGCCGCTCGTGGCGCTGCCATACACGCTGGTGTTTTACGAGGCGCCGCACCGCATTCTCGAGTGCGTTGCCGATTTGCTGGAAGCGTTCGGCGGGGAGCGCCAGATCGTGCTGGCACGCGAACTTACCAAGCTGTTTGAGCATATCCACCTCTGTTCCCTTGCAGATGCGTCGGGCTGGCTGAATGCCGACCCCAACAACCGGCGCGGCGAATTCGTGCTGCTGGTCTCCGGCGCGGCACAGCCGGAAGGGGATGGCGGGGAGGCGGGGCGCATCCTGGCGATCCTGTTGCAGGAATTGCCGCTCAAGCAGGCGGTGCAGCTCGCCGCGAAAATTACCGGCGCGGGGAAGAACGAGCTTTATCAGCAGGCGCTGCAGCTCAAGGAAAACGGGTAAATCGGGTAATTTGCGTCAGGTCTTTGCAAGTGCCCGCGAGGCTGGAAAATTCAACCCGCGTAGATACAAGGGTGCAATAAGCCTGTCCTGAACGTAGCCGAAGGGCGAAGCGCATTGCACCGGACGACATCATGCGGCGCAATGCCCATCGGTTATTGCGCCCTACG
>VIKH01000151.1 GCA_008080515.1 Gallionellaceae bacterium
TAACCTTCAGGTTATGCCGCAACTAACATACTGGATTCCGGCCTTCACCGGAATGACAAAACTAGAATTTTTAGAAGCGCCCTCAAGACGAGCGGAACCAGCATGCCACAGCGCGCAGTTGTAGCGTGGCCCGCTCGCGCCCCTCGCACCCTGCTAGAATACCGCGCATGGAAATCAAAATTACCCGCCCGGACGACTGGCACCTGCACCTGCGCGATGACGCGCTGATGCGTTCTGTACTGCCCGACACCGAGCGCCAGTTTGCGCGCGCCATCGTGATGCCCAACCTCAAGCCGCCGGTGACCACTACCGGGCAAGCCCAGGCATACCGCACGCGCATCCACGCAGCGCTTTCCGCAAATTCCCGATTTCAGCCGCTGATGACGCTGTATTTGACCGACAACACGACGCCGCAGGAAATCGGGCGCGCCAAAAGAAGCGGGGTAGTGTATGCGGCCAAGCTCTATCCGGCGGGAGCGACCACCAACTCCGATGACGGCGTAACCGACATCCGCAAAATTTACCCTGCTCTGGAAGAAATGCAGCGGCTCAACATGCCGCTGCTGGTGCATGGCGAAGTGACCGATCCGGAAGTGGACGTGTTTGACCGTGAGGCCGCCTTCATCGAACGCGTGCTGCAACCCTTGCTGCGCGACTTGCCGGAATTGCGCGTGGTATTCGAGCACATCACCACCCGCGATGCCGCGCAGTTCGTGACGGATGCGCCGGATAATATTGCGGCAACCCTCACCGCGCACCACCTGCTCTACAACCGCAACGCCATGCTGGTCGGCGGCATCCGCCCGCATTACTACTGTCTGCCGGTGTTGAAGCGCGAGACGCACCGCGAGGCGCTGGTGCAGGCCGCCACCGGCGGCAACAAAAAATTCTTCCTCGGCACCGACAGCGCGCCGCACGCGCAACACACCAAGGAAACCGCTTGCGGCTGCGCCGGCTGCTACACCGCACACGCCGCCATTGAGCTTTACGCCGAAGCCTTCGAACAGGCGGACGCGCTGGACAAGCTGGAAGCCTTCGCCAGTTTTCATGGCGCGGATTTTTATGGCTTGCCGCGCAACACGCAGAAAATCACCTTGCGCAAGGAAGAGTGGCAAGTACCTGCCTCAATGGAGTTCGGCGAGCATCGCCTGGTGCCGTTGCGGGCGGGGGAGAGGGTGCAGTGGAAAGCGCTGGTGTAGGTGTCAGCGTGAATTATTACGTTAACTTGCTTTAGTGGTTCCTGAAATCCCCCGGGCTATCGCGTGGTGGGCAAATGCCACGAGCACACCCGCGAGCAAGCCAGCCAGAATTGCCAGTGCAACTATGAGGGGCTTGTTTGGAGACACAGGCTCTTCCGAAACATAGATGTCGTCAATCATTCTGGTTGTATAACTCCGGGATGGCGTTAGTTGTTCCTCCAATAATAGTTTTTCCTGAATCATGCTGCGAAGTTGCATAGATTTGTCTTTCAGCAAAGTTGCAGACAAAGTTGCGTCAAAAGCATTCCAATTGTGGCTTGCGAGCAGCTTCTTTTTCAGCAATTCGGCTTCGGCGCCAACGTTCCGGATATCTTCATCCAATAACCGCAGTTGTTTCTTAACCCGCTCAATGGAAACGGACATCATTTCGGTATGCTTCTTCTGTAAGTGGGCAATGCTGGCTTGCATCAGTTTTCTAGCCATACCCTCCGAAAATCCCCTGACCTTAACTTCAACAAGCTCCGAGCCCTTAACTTGAACGGCCTTTAATGTTTTATAGAGCCCTTGTGCCTCATTCAATGTATCCGGACTAACCTCGGCATATACCATCGAGCCTTTGGCAAATGATGGCAGCATCATGCGAGTTACCACATTTGATGCTGGTTCAACGAGCACCTGCCCTACCTGCCCTACCTGCCCTACCCTCCCAATTTCCAAGACGGCTGACGCCTCCCAAGTAGGCCGAAGAACAAAGGAAACCAATATAAGCGCCAATACCGCGCCAACAAAAGGTAGTCCTAACAACAACCACTTATAGCGCAGAAGCACCTTAATCAGCTCCAGCAAACTCACTTCATCGCCACTATTTTCTTCGTTCATCACTATTCCTTTTTACAACATCAATGCGCCGAACCGATGCCACTGTGTTTTGCAATCCTTCCCGTAAGGTATAGGGCGGACGCCAACCCAGATCGCGGCGGATTTTACCACCATCCACCTGCAAGGAATCCAGCAAGCGCCCCATCTGGTGCGACTTCCCGGTTAACTTCCCGGCAAGCCGCAACAGCGCGGGAGGGCAGGGGAGTAAGCGCGCGAGAACGCCCATCCCGGTTGCCAGTTGCCGCAGCAAATCTGGCGTCGAAACATCTTCGCCATCGCATACCAGATAGGTCTGCCCGGCTGCCGCAGGGTGGATTGCGCACGCGATCAGCGCATCTGCCAGGTTGCCTACATAAATCAGACTGCGCAGATTGCGCACAGAGGCGAAGGGCAGCGGGATACCCTTGGCGACCACATTGAGCATCTGGGCGAAATTGCCTTTCACGCCGGGGCCATAAACCAGCGGTGGGCGCACGATGACCACTTCCAGGCCGGTTTCACCGGCTACCCGATGTAATGCCTGCTCGGCCTCCCATTTCGAAATTGCGTAAGGGTCTTGCGGAGCAGGCGGATCGGTTTCGGAGAATTTTTGCCCCTCACGGGTTTCTTCGCCATTGACCTTGATGGAGCTGACATAGACCAGCCGTTTCACCCCGGCCTGCGCTGCCTGCCGCGCCAGGTTCGTTGTGCTATGCAGGTTGACTTTGCGAAACTCTTCTAAAGGGTCGGCTGAAGTGTCGTGCATCACATGCACTCGAGCTGCTAGGTGAATTACGACACTAACGTCGCGTAGTGCTTCGATCCAATTTGTTTCGCCATCAATTGTGCCTACGACCGCCACCTCTGCGTTTTTGATAAGCGTATTTGCAGAACGTACCGTAGTACGCAAGAAATGTCCTTGTTTGAGCAATTCGGCGCAAAGCGGCTGACCAACGAACCCATTAGCACCGGTAATTAAAAATTTCATATCTGTCCCACCGATCAGCCCGGCTCTTTCATGACACTCATATCACATAGGGAGCACAAATCTGCAGGCATTCATCCTTAAAACCGCAATTCAAGCCACAGAGAACACAGA
>VIKH01000152.1 GCA_008080515.1 Gallionellaceae bacterium
TTCAAAAAAGCCGTCGTAGCGCCCTGCTGCGGTGTAAGCCAGATCCAGCGAGGCGGAACCGGGCCGGCGCAGGCCGGAGGTCTTGTGCATCATGTCGCGCAGGATATTCATGTAGGCGTCAATGTGCTCGAACCGGGTGTAGGGGAAGCCGGTGCCGATCAGGCAATCGGCCAGCTCCTTGCGGTTGCTCACGCGCAGGCGGCGGTCGTTCAGGTAGGCGCCCGCACCGCGCGTGGCGGTGAACAAATCGTTCTTGGTAGGGTCGTATACCACGGCCTGCGTAAGCACGCCGTTGTGCTGCAAGGCGATGGATACGGCGTACTGCTGAAAACCGTGCAGGAAGTTGGTGGTGCCGTCCAGCGGGTCAATAATCCAGACGTATTCCGAGGAGCCTTGGCTGCCGCTCTCTTCTGCTAGAATCGCGTGGTCGGGATACGCGTCCAGCAGGGTGGTAATGATGGCCTGTTCCGCTACGCGATCCACCTCGCTGACGTAATCGGAATGCGATTTCTTGGTGACGGTGAGGTGGTCGAGGTTGTCGGCGGCACGGTGAATCAGGTTTCCGGCGCGACGCGCGGCTTTCACCGCGATGGTGAGCATGGGATGCATGGCGAACCTTTTTAATGAGCGAAAAATTTGGTGCGAGTTGTCAGATTGGCTTCGGCCAATAACTTCCAACTCGCGACCGACCACCATTTTAGTGCGAATAGCATTTTGGATAAACCGGAAATTTTGGCCAACGTGCGCGTGGTGTTGAGCCATACCACCCACCCGGGCAATATCGGCGCGGCTGCGCGGGCGATGAAGACCATGGGGCTGGAGTCGCTGGTTCTGGTCAACCCCGGCAGCTTCCCCGACCCCAAGGCGGACATGATGGCCTGCGGCGCGGAAGATGTGCTGCGCGGGGCGGCGGTGTGCGGCTCGGTGGACGAAGCCTTGCGGGGCACGGTGTTCGTGGCGGCGATGACGGCACGGTTGCGCGACATCTCGCACGAGGTGCTGACGCCGCGCGAAGCGATGCCGCTGCTGGCGCAACACGCCGCGCAGCACCCGGTGGCGCTGCTGTTCGGCACCGAAATGGCCGGGCTGACCAACGAGGAAATGGGCAAGAGCCATGTTCAGATTCGTATCCCGGCCAACCCGCAATACAGCTCGCTGAATCTGGCGGCGGCGGTGCAGGTGGCCTGTTACGAGTTGAGCGTGGCGCTGGGATACGCGGGCTTGAGTTTTCCCCAAACCGGAATTGAGCCAGCCAGGCATGAAGAAGTAGAAAGAATGTTTGTTCATCTTGAGCAGGCGCTGACGCAGATCGGTTTTTTCAGAACCAAGGCACAGAACAAGCTGATGCAGAAATTGCGCCGCCTGTATGCGCGCGCGCGGCTGGAGCAGGAGGAGGTGAATATCCTGCGCGGCATCTTGAGCGCGGCGACAGCGTACAATGCGCGGCTGGAAAAAAATGGCGAAACCCGGCAACAGCGGGACGAGTGAATCATGTTCAAAGCTATCAGGGAAGACATCAGCAGCGTATTTGCGCGCGACCCGGCGGCGCGAACCACCTTCGAGGTGCTGACCTGCTATCCGGGGCTGCACGCGCGCATCCTGCACCGCATGGCGAACAGCTTGTGGCGCGCTGAACTCAAGTGGCTGGCGCGCTTTCTTTCGCATATCGGGCGCTGGCTCACCGGCATTGAAATCCATCCCGGCGCAACCATCGGCCGCCATTTTTTTATAGATCACGGCATGGGCGTGGTGATCGGCGAAACCGCCGAAATAGGCGACGATGTAACGCTGTACCACGGCGTAACGCTGGGCGGCACTTCGTGGAAGGAAGGCAAGCGCCATCCCACGCTGGGTAACGGTGTGGTGGTGGGGGCGGGGGCGAAAATTCTCGGGCCGATTTATATCGGCGACGGCGCCAAGATCGGTTCCAACGCGGTGGTGGTAAAGGATGTCCCGGCGGGTGCCACCGCCACCGGCATTCCGGCGCGCATCCTCGATGACGCGAAAAAAGCGGCAGGCTTCAATCCCTACGGCATCGGCGGCGACCAGAACGACCCGTTGTCCAAGGCGATTCACGGCCTGCTCGGGCACAGCATGGTGGTAGATCAGCGCATAGACCTCATCCTCCAGCAGCTCGAAAAGATGGGAGTAAACGTCGAGGAGGAGCGCGCCACAGCAGACAAATTCGACCCCAACTACCTGAACAAGATAGTTGACTAAAATAATTGGGTATTCTATTATCCGTCCCGTCTGCGGGAATTTTTTGCAGCGGGGTTTTGGCGGTCAATCAAATCTATTGAGGGGGTTAT
Organism: Gallionellaceae bacterium; assembly: GCA_008080515.1. Taxonomy (GTDB): domain Bacteria; phylum Pseudomonadota; class Gammaproteobacteria; order Burkholderiales; family Gallionellaceae; genus VIKH01. The sequence continues at coordinate 2,310 of VIKH01000152.1, forward strand.
TATGCGACTCACCACGAAAGGGCGTTTTGCGGTTACTGCGATGGTTGATCTGGCGATTCGCGGTGGCCAGGAACCGGTAACGCTGGCAAGCATCAGCGAGCGGCAGAAGATTTCCCTGTCTTACCTCGAACAGCTATTCGGCAAGCTGCGCAAACACAATATCGTGGAGAGCGTGCGTGGGCCGGGCGGCGGCTATTATCTGGCGCGTCCCAGCGCAACAATATCAGTCGCCGATATTATCAGCGCAGTAGACGAACCGGTGGACGCGACAAAATGTGGCGGCAAGGGCGATTGCCACGACGATAAAGAGTGCATCACCCACGATTTGTGGATGGGGCTGAACAAGGCGCTACATAAATATCTGGCGGCGGTAACCCTGCAACAACTGGTGGAAAACAACGGAAAAACTGTAACCGAAGCGGTGCCGGTAGCCATCCGCAGGCGCGCCGCCAAACCCGAGATGGCTTCCGTTTGAGCGCGGGTGCGAAAGGTCTGACATGAATTTGCACTTTCCTATTTATCTGGATTATTCAGCTACCACGCCGGTTGACCCGCGCGTGGCCGCAACGATGATCCCCTATCTGACCGAAAAATTCGGCAACCCGGCCAGCCGCTCGCACGCCTACGGTTGGGTGGCGGAAGAGGCGGTGGAGCGCGCGCGCGGACAAGTGGCAGCTCTGGTGAACGCCGACCCCAAGGAAATCGTCTGGACTTCCGGCGCGACCGAATCCAACAACCTGGCGCTGAAAGGCGCGGCGAACTTTTACCAGGGCAAGGGCAAGCATGTCGTCACGGTGATGACCGAGCACAAGG
>VIKH01000011.1:0-43320 GCA_008080515.1 Gallionellaceae bacterium
CCCGCGTCAATTGCGGAGGATATCAACACCATGTTAAATCCCAAATTTTTTGAAGAAATGGCGGCGAAGCTGAACGGTGCTCTCGCCAGTAGCCCGGCCAAGGATTTCGAGAAAAATGCGCGCGCCTTGCTGGCGCAGGGCTTCGCCAAGCTGGATCTGGTGACCCGCGAAGAATTCGACGTGCGGGCGAAGCTGCTGTCGCACGCGCTTGAGAAACTGGCGGCACTCGAGGCGCGCGTGGCGACCCTCGAGGCGCAACGCGGCAATCAACAAACTCCCGCCCTGCCCACGGATTGAAGTGGGCGCTCGCCGGCTCGCCATGCTTTTATGCGAACGGCGAGCCTGTCTTGCCCGCATCCTGCTTGTGTTGACTTTGCATTCATCTCGAGCATGAGCCTTGCGGTTTTATACAGCCGCGCACTTTCCGGCATGGATGCCGCGCAGGTCACCGTCGAGGTGCACCTCGCCAACGGTCTGCCCAGCTTCACCATCGTCGGGTTGCCAGAGACGGAAGTCAAGGAAAGCAAGGATCGCGTGCGCGCTGCGCTGCTGACTTGCCAGTTCGAATTCCCCAGCCGACGCATTACAGTCAACCTCGCGCCCGCCGATCTGCCCAAGGAAAGCGGGCGTTTCGATCTGCCCATCGCGCTCGGCATTCTTGCCGCATCCGGACAGATACCCGCCGCGCGCCTAGCCGAATACGAATTCGCCGGAGAGCTGGCGCTGACCGGCGAGTTGCGCCCGATACGCGGCGCGCTGGCGATGACCTACCACGCCGCGCATTGCGGTCGCTCTTTTATTCTGCCCGCAGCCAATGCGGCGGAGGCGGCGCTGGTGGAAGATGCCGCCGTGTATCCGGCGCAATCGCTGTTGCAGGTTGCGGCACATCTGGGCGGGCGCGATGCGCTGGACCGCTTCGTGCCCGACGCGCACTATGCCAGGCCGCACTATCCCGATATGCGTGAGGTGAAGGGCCAGGCACAAGCCAAGCGCGCTCTGGAGGTTGCGGCCGCAGGCGGCCACAGCGTGCTGATGAGCGGTCCACCGGGCACCGGCAAGAGTATGTTGGCCGCTCGCTTCCCCGGCATCTTGCCGCAGATGACGCAGGAAGAAGCGTTGGAAAGCGCGGCCATGCAATCGCTCGGTGGTATGTTTGATGTCGCCAACTGGAAGCGCCGCCCTTACCGCACGCCGCACCACACCGCTTCAGCCGTGGCGCTGGTCGGCGGCGGCAGCAACCCGCGCCCCGGCGAAATTTCTGTCGCCCTTCATGGAGTTTTGTTCCTGGACGAACTGCCCGAGTTCGAGCGCGGTGTGCTGGAAGTGTTGCGCGAGCCGTTGGAAAGCGGGCGCATTACCATCTCGCGCGCCGCGCGCCGCGCGGATTTTCGCGCCCAGTTCCAGTTGATAGCCGCGATGAACCCGTGCCCCTGCGGCTACCTCGGCCACTTCAGCGGCAAATGCCGCTGCACCCCGGATAAGGTCGCGCGCTATCGCGGCAAGATTTCCGGCCCGCTGTTGGACCGGATTGACGTGCAAATCGAGGTTCCCGCAGTGCCGCAGGAAGAGCTGCTCAAACAGCCGGACGGCGAAACCAGCGAAACGGTTCAGGGGCGCGTGGAAACGGCGCGACAGCGACAGCTCGCCCGCCAGGGCAAACCTAACGCATCGCTTGCGGTAAGCGAAATCGAAGCGCTGTGCGCGCCGGATACGCAAGGCGCCGCGCTGCTGCAACAGGCCATCACCCGCCTCAACCTGTCGGCGCGCGCTTACCACCGCGTGCTCAAGGTCGCGCGCAGCATCGCCGACCTGTCGGGAAGCGAGAAAATCGCGGTATCGCACATCGCCGAGGCGGTGCAGTACCGAAGGATGGGCGGGCTGGGATAACCGTCGAAGTGCCGCGCCGCACTGCGGGCGCTACTCGATGTTCTGGATTTGCTCCCGCATCTGCTCGATCAGCAGTTTCATCTCCATCGAAGCGCGCGACACCTCGGCATCCACCGATTTTGCGCCCAGCGTGTTGGCCTCGCGGTGCAGCTCCTGCATCAAAAAATCCAGCCGCTTGCCCGCTGCCCCACCCTTTTCCAGCACCCGTTTCATTTCCGCCAGGTGGGTGCGCAGGCGCGACAGCTCCTCGTCCACGTCAATCTTGCTGGCAAACAGGGAAATTTCCTGACGCAGCCGCTCGTCGTCGCTGTTTTGCATCGCCTGCCGCAGGCGCGCCGCCAGCTTCGCCTCGTAAGCCGCAACGGCATCGGGAATGCGCGGGGCGACGATGTCGCACAACGCTTCGATCTGTTTTACGCGCTGTAGCAAGAACGATTTCAGCTTGCCACCCTCCCGCTCGCGCGCAGCAGAAAACTCCCGCAATGCCTGTTGCAGCAACCCCAGAGCTGTGGCGCTCAACGCGTCGGCGGGCAGCGCGGCGTTTTCCAACACGCCGTTCCAGCGCAGGACATCGGCCACGCTCAAACCGCCCGCCCCGGGCAGAGCGGCTTGCACCTCGCTGCTCCATAGCGCCAGTTGCCGCAACAGGTCGTGATTGAGCTGCGCCGGGTTCTGCGCGGACTGCCGGGCGGCAAAACCGATGCGGCAATCCACTTTGCCGCGCGTCAGTTGGGCGGCGACAGCTTCGCGCAGTGCGGGTTCCAGCATGCGCAGATCATCCGGCAGACGCATCTGAATATCCAGATAACGGTGATTGACCGCACGGATTTCCACCATCAGCGAGCCGGTATCCAGCTCTGCGGTAGCAACGGCAAAACCGGTCATGCTGTAAATCATCGCGTACTCCGAATATAATCTGGGCCGAACCCGGCGCATTATATTACGATTACGTTTTCCCCCCGGCCACGGAATAAACCCGTGGTTGTTTAGCCGATGAAATTTGCCGTTTACCAGGCCAGCCGCATAGGCGGTCGCAACTACAACCAGGACCGTGTGGCCTACGCCTACAGCAACAAGGCGTTGCTGCTGGTGCTGGCCGATGGCATGGGAGGCCACATGCACGGTGAAATCGCGGCGCAGATCACTATCCATACCTTCATGCAGGCGTTCGCGCAGGCCGCGCACCCGCGCGTGCCCGAACCGGAAGAGTTTTTGAGCGAAATCGTGCGGCGTGCGCATAACGCCATCATCCGCTACGCGCAAGACCGGCATCTCGGCGGCAACCCCGGCACGACGTGCGTGGCGGCGCTGGTGCAGGATGACAAAGTATGCTGGGCGCACGCCGGAGATTCGCGCTTTTACCTGCTGCGCGGCAATGAAACGGTCGCCGTCACACACGACCATTCGGTGGTGCAACAGTGGGCGGACTGGGGCATTATCAGCCGCGACGAAATGAAAACGCACCCCGACCGCAACCGGATCACCAACTGCCTCGGCGGGGTGGAAAACATGTTCTATGCCGAATCATCCCCCGCCGTGCCGCTGCAACATGGCGACATGCTGCTGCTGTGCAGCGACGGTCTGTGGGGGCCGGTAGAGGAAGATGACCTGGTGGCGGGGCTTTCTGCGGCACCGCTGTCGGTCGCGATGGAGCGGTTGATGGACAAGGCGGTGGCCACGGGCGGAGCGCGCGCCGACAACACCACGGCACTGGCGGTGCGCTGGGGCGATGGCGAGGCCGAGCAGATCGCACCCGAACCGGTATGCACCGCGCTCGAGATCCGCTGACCGTTTCATTACCTTAATCCCGGAGATTTTTCCATGCGTCCCAGCCAACGCCAGCCCAATGAGTTGCGCGCCATCCGCATCACCCGCCGCTACACCAAACACGCAGAGGGCTCGGCGCTGATCGAATGCGGCGATACCAAAGTGATATGCACCGCCAGCGTGGAAGAGCGCGTGCCACCGCACAAAAAAGGCTCGGGCGAAGGCTGGGTTACGGCGGAATACGGCATGTTGCCGCGCTCCACCGGTGAGCGCATGCAGCGCGAAGCGGCCAAGGGCAAGCAGTCCGGGCGCACCCAGGAAATCCAGCGCCTGATCGGGCGCAGCCTGCGCACCGTAGTGGATCTGAAAAAATTGGGCGAGCGCACCGTGCAGGTGGATTGCGACGTGATCCAGGCAGACGGCGGGACGCGCACCGCCAGCATTACCGGAGCGTTCGTCGCCCTGCACGATGCGGTGAGCGGACTGCTCGGCAAGGGGCTGATCGCTGAATCCCCGCTCGATAATTTCGTCGCCGCCATTTCGGTAGGCGTTTATCAGGGCATCCCGGTGCTGGATCTCGACTACGCCGAAGATTCCGCCTGCGATACCGACATGAACGTGGTGATGACCGGTGACGGCCAGTTCGTCGAGGTGCAGGGGACGGCGGAAGGGCACGCCTTCAGCCGTGCCGAGCTGGATGCACTGCTCGATATGGCGCAGGCGGGCATCGCGCGGCTGGTGGAAATCCAGCGTGCGGCACTGGCGGCATAATCCTGTGCAAAAACTGGTCATCGCCTCCAGCAATCCCGGCAAGCTGCGCGAATTGCAGGCCATGCTGGCCCCGCTCGGCATCGAAGTGCTCACGCAATCCCAGCTCGGCATCTCCGAAGCCGAGGAACCGCACGGCACCTTCATCGAAAATGCGCTGGCGAAAGCGCGCCATGCCAGCGCCGCCAGCGGCCTGCCCGCGCTGGCCGACGATTCCGGCATCTGCGTCAATGCTCTCGGCGGCGCGCCCGGCGTGCAGTCCGCGCGCTATGCTGAAGGGGGTGATGGCGGCACTGCGGCGCACTCACCGCCAACCGGCCGCGAACTTTTACGGCAACAGGCAGATACGCGCAACAACGAAAAACTGCTGCGATTGATGCGTGGGTTAGCCGACCGGCGCGCGCACTACTATTGCGTGCTGGTGCTGGTGCGCCACGCGGAGGACCCACAGCCGCTGATCGCGGAAGGCGAGTGGCATGGCGAGATTGGCTTTGAAGAGCGTGGCAGCGGCGGCTTCGGCTACGATCCGCTGTTCCGGCTGCCGCAAACCGGCAAGATGGCCGCAGAGATGACGCACGACGAAAAGGCGCTGGTCAGCCACCGCGCGCAGGCGCTGCAAACCTTGCTGCAACGGCTTGCGGCGCACGGGAGCTATCTGGCGCCACCTTAAAACTGCAATTCGACCCACCGGGCACACCGAGAAATCACGGCCCTCACCACTCGATGCGCCTGCACCCCCCGGGTGAGATTTGGTTTAGCGCCAAATAGCGCAACTTCCCGCACTACGCACACCTTGCACCAGACCATCTGACCAATGCCGCTGCTTGGCTGGATTCGGTAATGGTTGGCCAGGATTTGGCTACGGTTAGCCAGCAACAAAAAAGCCCTGCATCGCAGCAAGGCTCTTGAATGTTGGTGGGTCGTCGCGGACTCGAACCGCGGACCAAAGGATTATGAGTCCTCTGCTCTAACCGACTGAGCTAACGACCCGTAAAGCTTTTTTCAGTTTTCGCCGTCCAGAAAGCTCTTCAGTTTTTCCGATCGTGATGGGTGGCGCAGCTTGCGCAACGCTTTGGCTTCGATTTGCCGGATGCGCTCGCGCGTGACATCGAACTGCTTGCCGACTTCTTCCAGCGTGTGATCGGTATTCATTTCGATGCCGAAGCGCATACGCAACACTTTGGCTTCGCGAGGCGTCAGGCTGTCGAGTATGTCTTTGGTGACAAAGCGCAGGCTGTCGTAAAGCGCCGCATCTATCGGTGCCAGGGTGTTGGAATCCTCGATAAAGTCACCCAGGTGCGAATCGTCGTCGTCGCCCACCGGGGTTTCCATCGAGATCGGCTCCTTGGCAATTTTCAGTATCTTGCGGATCTTGTCTTCCGGCATTTCCATCTTGATCGCCAGCGTCGCCGCATCGGCCTCCAGCCCGGTTTCCTGCAATATCTGGCGCGAGATGCGGTTCATCTTGTTGATGGTCTCGATCATATGCACCGGGATGCGGATGGTGCGCGCCTGGTCCGCGATGGAGCGCGTGATCGCCTGGCGTATCCACCACGTGGCGTAAGTCGAAAACTTGTACCCACGGCGATATTCGAACTTGTCCACCGCTTTCATCAGGCCGATGTTGCCTTCCTGGATCAGGTCGAGGAATTGCAGGCCGCGGTTGGTATATTTCTTGGCGATGGAGATCACCAGACGAAGGTTGGCCTCGATCATGTCGCGCTTGGCGCGGCGCGCCTTGGCTTCACCGTTGGTCATCTGCTTGTTGATTTCCTTCAGATCCTTGATCGGCATCCCGACGCGCTGTTGCAGGCCGAGCAGTTTTTGCTGCTGTTCGACGATCGCCGCCTGGAAACGAGATAGCGCTTCGCTGTAGGGTTTTTTGGCGGCTACCTCGCTCGCTGTCCAGTCGAGGTTTTCTTCGTTGCCGGGGAAGGTTTTGATGAAATGGGTACGCGGCATGCGCGCCTTGACGACACACATTTCCTGGATATTGCGCTCGTAACTGCGCACTTCTTCCACCAGGTTGCGCATGGTGTCACACAGGGCATCCACCTGTTTGGCGGAGAATCGGAACTGCATCAGTTCGCCAGAAATCTGGTCTTGCAGCTTATTGTATTGCTTGCTCCGGTAGCCGTGCTTTTCGTAGGCCTTGCCGATTTTGTTAAACAGGTCGGCGATGGCGGCGAAACGCGCCAGCGCATCTTCCTTCAGCTGCGCGAGGTTTGCGGCGGCGATGGCGTCACCGTCGTCCTCTTCATCCTCGTCGCTGTCGTCGGGCATTTCTGCGGGGGCCTGTTCCGCCTCTGCCAGTTCGTCGCTGTCGGCATCGATGAAACCGTCAATCACTTCGTCCACGCGCAATTCATCGCGTGCAACCTTGCTGGCCAGCGACAGGATTTCAGAGATGGTGGCCGGGCAAGCGGAAATGGCCTGAATCATGTGCTTGAGGCCTTCCTCGATGCGCTTGGCGATGACGATTTCGTCTTCGCGGGTCAGCAGGCCGACAGTGCCCATCTCGCGCATGTACATGCGCACCGGATCGGTGGTGCGGCCAAATTCCGAGTCAACCGTGGAGATCGCTGCCTCGGCCGCTTCCGCCGCATCTTCGTCGGCCACCACCGGAGCGGTTTCGGACATGATCATATTTTCGGCATCAGGCGCTTCGTCGCACACGGTGATGCCCATGTCGTTGATCATGCTGACCACGCCTTCGATCTGCTCGACTTCCAGCATCTCCGGCAGGTGGTCGTTAATTTCGCCAAAGGTCAGGTAGCCGCGTTCCTTGCCGAGAACGATCAGGCTTTTCAGGCGGGTGCGGCGCGCCTCGATATCCTGCAATGGCTCCGCTGCCGGAGCGGCGGTTGGTTTGCTGGCCTTGGTTGCCGCCTGCTTGGTGCTGACGGGTTTTTTCTTGTCTAGCTTGGTTGCCATAATGATGTGGTTTCCGTTCCCGTAAGTTTGTCGGGGAGGTGTTGCCGAAAAAAAGTAGCGGATTATACCCGATTTTTCAAAATTTTCAGCGGCCTAACTGCGCTGCAACAGTTGCCGGTAACGTTCCTTTTCCCGCTCGTCCAGCGCTTGCAGCCCCCCCGGTTTGGCCTCCAGCGCACGCCGTTGCTGCTCGTGCCCCGCCAGGCGCAATTTGGCCAGTACACCCTGGAATTCCTCGAGCACATCGAAGGAGTCGCCCCATTGCATGATCTCGGCCTGCTCCGCTGCCAACAAGGCTTCGTGGGCCGTGCCCTGAAAAGCCTGGATCACGGCGGCGGTGCTCGCTTCTCCAGCCTGGGTGCGCAGCCATTCGACCAGCGCAAAAACCGCCCCCGCGTCGGCACCCTCCGCCGCGAAGTCTGGCGGTAGGCGCTGCGCCAATTCCGGCTGAAACAGCAGGCAGCGCAGCAGCACGCGCAGGCTGGATGCCGCCGGGCGCGCCGCTTTCTGCGTCGCGCGCCGTGGTGGCTCGCCCACGGGCTTGATCCCGCACAGCGCTTCCAGCTCCGCCTGCGTGATACCCACCAGGGCCGCCAGTTCCTTGCGCAGCAGCAGCCCGGCTCCCGGTGCGACAATCGCCGCCAGCAATGGCTTCGCGCGTTGTAACAAAGCGTTACGGCCTTCCTGTGTGCCAAGATCAACATGCGCCGACAGTTCGCGCAGCAAATAACCGGACAGCGGCAGCGCCTCGCGCAGCAACTGCTCGAAGGCTTCCTTGCCGCGCTCGCGCACAAAACTGTCGGGATCATGCTCGGGCGGCAGGAACAGAAAGCCGATGCGCTTGCCGTCCACCAGTTGCGGTAGCGCGTTTTCCAGCGCACGCCACGCCGCTTTCCGCCCTGCCGCATCGCCATCGAAGCAAAATACTACCCGGTCGCTCAAGCGCAACAGCTTCTGCACATGGTAAGGCGTGGTCGCCGTACCCAGTGTGGCGACCGCGTATTCGACACCGTGCTGCGCCAGTGCCACCACGTCCATATACCCTTCCACCACCAGCACCGCCTGACTGCTGCGGATCGCCTTCTGCGCCTGGAACAGGCCGTAGAGCTCGCGCCCTTTCTCGAACAGCGGAGTTTCCGGCGAATTGAGATATTTGGGTTGCGCGGAGGTGCTGGATGCGCCGACTATCTCGCCGCGCTCTCCTGTGTCAATTTCGTCCAGCCTTTGGCTGGTGACGGATTGCCCGACTTTGTTCTGCGGGGGCGCGTCCTTGCCCAGCACCCGCCCGCCAAAGCCGATAAACTGGCCGCGCACATTTGCGATGGGAAACATGATGCGGTCACGAAAACGGTCGTAACGCTTGCCGTCATCGTTCTCTATCACCAGACCGGTTTCCAGCAGGCTGGCATCCCGGTAATCCGGGAAAGCGCTTTCCAGGTTTTGCCACCCCTCCGGCGCGTAGCCGATGCCGAAGCGCGCCGCAATCTCGCCCGAGAGCCCGCGCCGCTTGAGATAATCAATGGCGCGCGGCGATTGTTTGAGCTGCTCCCGGTAGTAGCGCGTGGCAGCCCCCATCACCTCGTAGAGATCGGGCGCAACCTTGCGCTGTACCTGCCCGGGCGCGGGCATTTCGCGCGGCACGGACACACCGGCGTTGCGCGCCAAGTCTTCCACCGCCTCGACAAAGCCCATTCCGGCGTGTTCCATGACAAAGCCGATGGCCGTTCCGTGCGCGCCACAACCAAAGCAGTGATAAAACTGCTTGCTCTGGCTAACCGTGAAAGAAGGGGATTTTTCGTTGTGGAACGGACAGCAGGCAACATAGTTCGCCCCCGCCTTTTTCAACGGAACGTAGCGCTCGACCACATCCACGATATCGAGGCGGTTGAGCAAGTCCTGAATGAAGCTTTTTGGAATCACCCCGGTTCTCGCATTGTGGCGGCAGCGCGCCAGTTAACCCGGTATGGAGAAACGGCCCGCAGCAACTGCCGCAAATGGAAATCAGCAGTTGGACAGGCCAGACTTGACTTGCGCCGAAACCTTGCCCATATCAGCGCGGCCTGCCAGCTTGGGCTTGAGCAGCGCGATCACCTTGCCCATTTCCTGCGGCGATTTTGCGCCGCTGGAGGCGATGGCTTCGGCCACAGCGACTGCCACCTCGGCATCGCTCATCGGTTGCGGCATGTACGATTGCAACACGGATATTTCAAATTTCTCGGCATCTGCCAGATCCTGCCTGCCAGCAGTTTCAAACTGGCTGATGGAATCGCGACGCTGCTTGATCATCTTGTCTATGATCGAGATTACATCGGCATCGGTCAGGTCGATGCGCTCATCCACCTCGCGCTGTTTCATGGCGGCGAGCAGCAACCGGATGGCGCCGAGGCGCGCCGTATCCCTGGCGCGCATCGCCGTCTTCATGTCTTCGCTGATTTTCTGTTTCAGGCTCATGGTAAGCGCGCGGCGGCAACCGCTGCGGGGCAGCCGGAAATCAATACAGCTTGGGGGGCAACACCTGGCTGCGCAGGCGCTTGTAGTGGCGCTTTACGGCGGCGGCCAGCTTGCGTTTGCGTTCTGCGGTGGGCTTTTCGTAGAACTCGCGGGCGCGCAACTCGGTAAGCAGACCGGTTTTCTCCACCGAGCGCTTGAAACGGCGCATGGCCACCTCGAACGGCTCGTTTTCCTTAACTCGCACAGTTGTCATGAGCAAACTACCCTTTACAAAAAAATGAGGGCGCGATTCTACCAAAGTCAACCTTGTTCCACAACTCCCTCAAGCCGGCAGGAATTAGCGTCTTTCCGTCCACCACAGCATGGTTGCCGCCAGCAGCAGGAACAGCATGGGCATCGCCATGGCGCTCAAGAAAGGATGCCACTCGTTCAGCGCGCCCAGGCTGCCGAACAGCCGCCCGACAAAATGGAAGGCCAGCCCCAGCACGATACCGGCAAACACCTTGGCGCTGATCCCGCCCTCGCGCCGGTGGTGCGCCGCAAACGGCAGGGCCAGCAACATCATTACCAGCACCGCCAGCGGGTACAGCAGCTTGTTCCACATGGCAATTTCGTAGCGCGCGGTCTTCTGCCGGTTGTCGCGCAGATGCTGGGTGTACTGGTACAGGCTCCAGGCCGACATTTGTTCCGGCAGCACCAGCAACACGCCCAGCAGATCCGGATTGAGCGCGGACATCCATTCCATGCTGGCCAGATTGCTTACCGCCACCCCCGCCTTGCCGAACCGTGTCTGCGTCACCTCTTCCAGGTTCCAGCGGTTTTCGTCCACAAAGAAGGCGCGCTTTGCCGCCACGATGGAGCGCAAGTGATAGCTCTCGTCGAACTCGTAAATGCTGACGTTCAGCAGCGAGGTGTCCGGCAGCACGTTTTTGGCGTTGACAAAGCTGCGCGCATCTTTCGCCCACACGCCGGAGCGGAACTCTTTCAGCGTTACCTCGGCATTCTGCGCCTTGAGCCTGAGGCTCTGCGCCAAGCGCTCGCTGTATGGTGCCAGCACGTCCCCGCACAGGTAGCTTAACAGCACCAGCGGCAACCCTATCTTGAACAAGGCGCCCACCATTTGTTGCAGCGATGCGCCGGAAGCGCGATAAACCGTCAGCTCGGAATTGGCCGCCATCTGCACCAGCGCAAATATGGAGCCGATCAGGATAGCCACGGGGAACAGGTCGTATATGTGGCTGGGCAAGGTCAGCAGCACGAACAGCAGCACATAGCCCAAGTTGTAGCTTCCATGGCCCATCATGCTCAGTTCGTGGATCAAATCCAGAAAAGCGAACAGCATCAGCAGCGCGGTGAAAACCAGCGCGATGCTGGCGTAAATCTCGCGTGCCATATATCGCGCCAGCAGCTTCACTTCCGGAGCCTCCGCAAGGAAAACACCGATAGCCTGCGGAAGAAAAACAGCAGCATCAGCACGAACATCAGCGCGTGGATGCCGACCAGTCCGGCCACCGGCCCCATTTTTTCCTGCCCCACCCAGGAGTTGGTCACGCTGATCATGTTGTTGTAGATCATGTAAATCACCAGCGCCATGATGAGGTTGAGCGAGCGCCCGGCGCGCGGGTTGACGAAGCTTAACGGGATCGCCAGCAACGACAGGATCAGCGCGCTGAGCGGCAGCCCGATCCTCCATTCCAGGTCCGCGATGTTCCAGGGAGTGGGGTCTTGCAGCAGGTACAGGGTGGAAAGGGTTCTGGGCAAGGCGCTTTCCTTGCGTGCTTTTACCTCTTCTATGCGCATGGCGTAGCGTTCGAACTCGACGATCTTGTAGTCGCGCTGGCCGGGTGTGCCTTCGTAGCGTGTGCCGTCCAGCAACACCAGAAAACGGTCGCCGTTGGGCGCGGTTTCCTGCAAGCCCTGCTTGGCCACCATGATGCCGGTTTTGCCGTGCTGCACCGACTGGACGAAGATATTGCCGACGCGGTTCTTGCCGACTTCCACGTTCTCGATGAAATACACCCGGTCATCCTGCTTGGATTCGCGGAAGGCGCCGGGGGTGGCGGCGGCCACCTCGTCGCGGCTGTTCAACCGGTGTTTGAACTCGTCCGCCTTGTTCAGCGCCCACGGCGACAATACCAGGCTCAACAGCGCGATTACGCCCACCACCGGCAGCGCGTATCCCAGCACCGGGCGCACCCACCGCGTCAGGCCGATCCCGGAACAAAACCATACCACCATTTCGCTGTCGCGGTAGCTGCGGGTCAGCGTCAGCAGCACCGACAGGAACAGGCTGAGTGAAAGCAGTACCGGCAAATAGTTCAGCGCACTGAAACCCAGCAGCGCCAGCACCCCCTCCACCGCAAGCACACCGCTGACCGATTCGCCGAGCAGGCGGATCAACTGGGAGAGGACGACAATCCCGAGCAGGATGGAAAACACCAGCAGCCCCATGCCGGCAAATTCGCGCACCAGCGCCTGGTGGAAGAGCGTGGCTCGCAACGGCCCTTGCCGCTTTGACTTTTGCCTGTCAGTTTGAGGATAATCCGGCATTTAGTACAGTGCGAGCTTGCGAACTTTTTTGGAAGGAAAACATAATGGAATTTAGCATAAAACAAGGCAGTCCGGAAAAACTGCACAGCGGCTGCGCGGTGGTTGGCGTGTTCGAGGGCGGCAAGCTGTCGGGTGCGGCGCAAGCGCTGGACAGGGCATCCAAGCATCATCTCGGCGGCATCCTCGCGCGGGGAGACATGAGCGGCAAGCCCGCTTCCACCCTGCTGCTGCACAACGTTCCCGGCATCGCCGCCGAGCGCGTGCTGCTGGTCGGGCTGGGCAATCCCAAAGAAGCGACCGACAAGTCCGCGCTGGAAATTCTGCGCGCAACATTCCGCGCGCTGCAAGCCACGCAGACGAAAGACGCTGCGCTGTTTTGCTGCGGCGATCTGGGGCGCGATGCGGTGTGGGCCGCCAAGCAAGCGGTGCTCGTCGCCGCCGAGACCGCCTATCGCCCGGATAGCCAGAAAAGCAAGCCGGAGAAACCGGGACAATTGAAAAGCGTGGCGCTGGTTACGCCGGACAAACCTGCCGCCGCACTGAAAGCTGCGCTGGATCAGGCCGCCGCCATCGCGCGCGGCATGGGCCTGACCAAAACGCTGGGCAACCTGCCGCCCAACATCTGTACCCCGACCTATCTTGCCGCGCAGGCTCGGGCACTGGCCAAGGCGCACAAGACGATCGAAACCACCGTGCTGGAAGAAAAGGACATGCAGAAGCTGGGCATGGGCTCGCTGCTCTCTGTGACGAGCGGCAGCGCGCAGCCCGCCAAGCTCATTACGCTCGAATATGGCGGTGGCGGCAAAAAGCAAAAGCCGGTCGTGCTGGTCGGCAAAGGCATCACCTTCGATTCCGGCGGCATCTCGCTCAAGCCGGGCGCCGAGATGGACGAGATGAAATATGACATGAGCGGGGCGGGCAGCGTGCTGGGTGTGCTGCAAGCCGTAGCCGAGATGAAGCTGCCACTCAACGTGGTCGGCGTGATCCCCGCCTGCGAAAACCTGCCCAGCGGCACCGCCACCAAACCCGGCGACATCGTCACCAGCATGTCCGGGCAGACCATCGAAATCCTCAACACCGACGCGGAAGGCCGCCTCATCCTGTGCGACGCGCTGACCTACGCCGCCAAGTTCGACCCGGACGTCGTGGTGGACATCGCCACCCTCACCGGCGCCTGCGTGATCGCGCTGGGCCACGTGACCAGCGGCCTGCTCAGCAACCGGGACGATCTGGCTAAAGAGCTGCTGGCCGCAGGCGAGCAGGTTTACGACCGCGCCTGGCAACTGCCGCTGTACGAGGAATACCAGCCGCAACTGGACAGCAATTTCGCCGACATGCAAAACATCGGCGGGCGGGCGGGCGGCACCATCACCTCACCGCCGCCTGCTTCCTGTCGCGCTTCACCAAGGATTACCGCTGGGCGCACCTCGACATCGCCGGCACCGCCTGGAAATCCGGCAAAGAAAAAGGCGCAACCGGGCGGCCCGTGCCGCTGCTAGCGCAGTTTCTTATCAATCGCGCGGCAAAAAAGCTGGTAATTTAATTCGGCCACGACCCTTTTAATTGCTTTTAATTGCACCGTGCTGAAGCCGCCCAACTATATGTCACGCCCGCCGGGCTGACGTAAGATTTACGGAACGGCAGGAAGCTCACAGTCAGTCAACTGCGTTCCCCCGGATATAATCCGTTCATCCGCGTCACAGCGCGTCGCAGCCGAAATGTATCTTTCAGTTTTCGACCGCACAGCGTGACGCCATGAACACAACCGTGCTTATCCGGTTGTCTCCCAAGGCACACCACCTGTAGGGTTCAGCTATTAAAAAACCACTGCCTATAGTAGGTCGTGGGTGTTAACCGGATAAGCACGAACACAACATCCAACCCACCGGGCGACACCATGCCATCCCAGAACGATACGCAACTGCGCCAATGGGCGATGCTCCGGCGCATCCCGCAACAACCTCGCCAGATAACCGCGCTTGAGCTCACCGGGCGTTTGGAATCCGAAGGGTTCGAGGTCAGCAAGCGCACCGTGGAGCGCGACCTGCACTCGCTTTCCGGAATCTTCCCGCTGATTGCCAACGACCGCTCGCGCCCTTACGGGTGGAGCTGGAGTAAAGATGCCGAGGCGTTTGCCTTGCCCGCCATGTCGCCGTTACAGGCTTTAACGCTGGAGCTTGCGCGCGACCATTTGTCGGCCTTGCTGCCTGCCAGTCTGCTCGGAACACTTGCCCCGTACTTCAAGTGCGCCGATGGCGTGCTATCCAGCGGAGATGGCGTGAAGAAACTGGCGGGCTGGCGCAAGAAGGTTGCCATCGTGCCGCCCAACCAGCCTCTGATCCCGCCGGACTACCCGGATGGAATCATCGAGGCGGTGCATTCCGCCTTGCTGTCCGGGCAGCAACTGGAAATCAGCTACGCCTCGCGCGAACAAGGTGAAACCAAAACCTATCCCGCCCATCCGCTGGGCATCGTGCAGCGCGGCGCGGTCACCTATCTGGTCGCCACGTTGTATGGCTACACCGACATACGCTTGCTCGCCGTACACCGCATCCGGTCGGCGCAGGTATTGGACCAACCCGCCAAAGCGCCGAAAAAATTTGACCTGGCAGAATACATCCGCCAAGGAGCGTTCGGCTTTGAAGAAGGCGGCGAAATCAAGCTGGCGGCGCGCTTCACCGCACCCGCCGCCGAACACCTGCGGGAAACGCCGCTCTCTCCCGACCAACGGATTGAGCCGGACCAGGCGGGCTGGGTGCGCGTAGAAGCCACCGTGCCGGGCACGGCCCAGCTACGCTGGTGGCTGCTGGGTTTTGGGGATCAGGTGGAAGTGCTGGATCCTGCAACCTTGCGGGAAGAGTTTGTAGCTATCTCTCAGTCGCTGCATGGCATTTATCACAGATAGCGCCCTGGGTGAAATCTGTAGCCAGTTCAGACTATTTTCTTCACTAGGAAATGGTAAGCAGCAACCATCTCCGAATCCAGCTCTCTATCCATCCCCTTAATCGAAAAATCAGTAACAGCGCCTTTCTGGTCCCCATTGCCCGGATATGGCGAAGTGCCAGCTCTTACAACACCACCCTTAATATTCAAAATGGCATCGCCATTACCAGGGTATGGGGAATTCCCTTTCCTGATGACGTCATTCTTTACGTTACCTTGAGCATCACCATTGCCAGGATATGGTGAGTTTCCTTTCCTGATAACGCCATCTTTTAAGTTCCCCAGCACACTCCCACTGCCAACCGACGAGCCATCCCTAATAATTCCATCTTTATAATTTGCGGTTAACATTTTTGAATCCTCCTTGACTTGAATAGATAGTAGATTAACAACCATAAAACTTGCTGACCTACATTTACATTATAACAATTGCTCAGTAAACCATTGGCAATACAATCTCGTATTCGTTGTTATTGCCAGATGCCCAGCAACGCCAAAGGCACGCTATTTTATTATGCGCAAAGGTGCTGTCAATTTAACCAGCACGCAAATCTAGGCCATTGGTCATCACCACAAAAACTTGCTTCCGGTTGAAATCCTCCTCCGATAACTCAACACCAGATTTCTCCTTGTGCGCCACTTTGAGCGATTGGGTTGGGCCGGTTGCCTTTTTGAACCAGGCACCCATCTCGGGGTATTTCATTGCGCCGTAACGCCTTTGTCAGGTAGCGGTTATCGCTCGATCAAAAAATAACCCGCCTCGCAAATCGCATCGAATACCTGGATGCATTCGTCCACAAACCCCTCAAGCGTGCCGAATGCCGCAATGTCGTCTGGCGTAAGCCGCCGCCCAAAGAACAGCCAATTCTGGAGTATATTCACTTCGGTTTGCCACACCTTTTCTGCCGTAACCGCCCCCTTGAATGCTCCGGTTGGCTCCGCATAGCCACCAAGACTACCGAAGGTGGCATCGAACAACTCAGGCTCGACAAACACTTTCTCGTAAAACGCTTCATATTCATCGACGCACTCAGTAATGATCCCGTGCGCATTGCGAAAATCAAAACCCAGCCCGATGGATACACCCCAAGGGTGAGGAAATATAACGCTCGGTGGGTAAGCATCGAACCCGACATGGAGCTGTTTCCTGCCTGATCGCCCCTGGCTGTAGCTGTACACTCGATGCGGGAACACACGAAAATCCTTCTCGAACCGGTAACGGCCATTGCTGCGCTCGGCGAGCATGGCCACGAAATCGCGGGCCAGCCCGGCAAAAGCGTCGCTGATCCTGCCTGCCGCGTGCAGCTCTGACACACGCAGGCGGAAGCCGTCGCTTGGCGGCATCAGGATTGAATCGTATTCATTCAATTTGACGAGCGCATCCAGCTTTGCGAGCTCATTGAAAAACGCGCTATCGAATGTATTCATTTGCCTATCCCTTCAACATTCTTCTCCTATCGCGCACATCCACTCGCGCAAGACACTCTGAAGCAGCGAGCAGCACTGAATAAATCTGTCTGGCCTGCCTATCGGTGGCTCTTGCGTGATCGTTCCGTCCGGCAACTGGTAATACAGCCTCATGCGTTGAACCTCCGCACGGGAGGGTGGAAATTGGGCAAGACATTTATCAAATTCATCGTTAACGCATGCATCCAAGCGGGCTATGTCATCTTCAGCTACCCGGTACCCGGCTACCCCCACCATGAACATCGCAGTCAGTTTGTTGATCCGTTCCGCCGGGATGCTGTATCGCTTCCCCTCTATGGAACAAATCCTGTTTGACTTACCGGCAGGCTCTTCCTTTTCAAGTCCTGGCTCGATGCCCTGAAGAGTCGCCATCGGAACCCATGAGAACATCCAGTTACATTCGATATGGCTTGCTGGGAGACCCAATGGTGGAGATAGCGAAACCGAGCGGTCTGGCAGTTCAAAATACAGCCTGCTGCTTCGCACCAGCACCTTTTCAGGGCGCTGCAAAAGCAATGGGATGGTTTTTCCAGCCAGCCGCTCAAGCCGCAAATGCACCAGCTTCGCTTCCGTATTCACGGCCAGCATCTGGAATTCGGCTGCCGCGTCTTTGTCGGCGGCAGCAATGTCCTTCTCGGTAACAAAGCCGCTCTCGACCAGCGCCACTCCCGTAATCCGGGTCTCAATCAGCTCCGATTCCGGAAACTCGAATTGCTTGCCATCCATAGTGAAAATCATGCTGTTCGCCTCGCTTGATTGCCGTGGTTTTATAAACAGCCTGTATTAAGCGCCCCGAACGCGACGCCGCGTGTCGCATTCGGGCAGTATGATCGCTGCCGCATGAGGGGTTTTTTGGAATTCACATTTAGCGCGGAATATTTTTCGGCGCTTTATTGTGTATAGTGGCTTTCGACAAAAAATACAGGCGTAGAAATAATGGCACGGCCAAAAGTCGGCATCTTCTTTGTCGTAAACGGCGACCTGATTATTGATGCGGTTCCACTTGAGCAGGGCGAGCGCTATGGCGAAACGGTCGGCTTCGGCGGGCACCATGATTACTGGCTGGCGCTTGCCCCCGTAAACCCTGCGGAGCAGATGTTCAAGAGCCACGCCTACGATTACTTCCCGCGCGGCAGAGTGGTCTATTTCAAGAACGCCGGCAGCTTCAGGCTTTATGCCGACCGCTGCATAAAGAAGGCCGACATCGAGAAGGTTGCTGCGACCTTCCAGTTGCCTGTGTACCGGTTGGCGCGGGACGAGCATTACCAGTGCTCAAGCTGTAATTCGGAACATGTTGATATTTGATTGGTGTGAAGTATGGTGCTGGCGAATCAGCCGTATTGAAATGGTCTATCAACTGAAACACAAAACATTTGAACCTTGCCCCTTTTGTCACGGAATTGCGGCTTTGGTCTTCGCTGGCGTCCGCGCCGGGCGCCCCTTATCTTTCATTCGTTAGATTTCTCTAGAACCCATGGATATCACCGGAAAGACGATTTGGCAGCAAGCTGCGGGAGATACAGATCGGAACTACTCCGACCTTTGTCTAAAGTGGGATGTTATCTTGAACGGCCCCGGATACGCTGGCCCGTGGCCCGACTGCGAGAAGCCTCTCCGGAGTGACGGGTGGTCTTCCCGCAAGACCGCTGATCTAAGGCGCTTTGCCGAAGAAATGAAGGATGGCGATCTTGTCGTTCTCCGTATTGGAACTGCAACTGTGCTTGGTGTTGGGCAACTTGTCGGAACCTATGAATGGCGCGACGAGTTCGGCGACATAGACGGTTGGGATCTCCAGCATGTTCGCAGAGTTCGCTGGTTATGGGTGGACCGAAACAGCCCCAAGACGTTTGATACTTACGCGCTCAAGCAGGGCGACACAACGCAAAAGCTGAACGAGGGGCCAGTAACAGACTGGCTCTCAAACCTTCCGGTAAATGACGATGCCTTGTCCCGTTCGCTCGTGGAATTGCCGATGCAAGAACAGCCAAATGACATCGGCGTCACCGAAATATCCGAGTTCCTCTTCGATCACGGTGTCGCGAGCTCCTCAATTACCGCGCTGCTCAACGAAATTGGTGAGCTAACTCGCATTGCCAAGTGGTATCAGCGTGCGGGTAAGCCATCTGAGCATGAGACGGTAGCGTATCTGGTTGTGCCGCTGCTTCGCGCTCTTGGCTGGACGCCCCAGCGCATGGCCGTTGAGTGGAATCATGTCGACGTTGCGTTGTTTGAACAGCTTCCGCGTAGCGATGAAACCCTACGCGTTGTGGTCGAGGCGAAGAAGATGGACAACTCGTGCCTTAGTGCGATGCCCCAGGCAATGTCGTACTCGGATGGAAAGGCCGCATGTCACCGCCTGATCGTTACTGATGGCCTCCGATATGGCGTCTACACGCGAATCAAAGCAGAGCCGTTCCGTCTCTATGCATATCTGAACCTAACTCGGTTGAGACATGACTATCCAATATATGAGTGTAACGGCGCCGAAGAAGCTCTTCTAGCAATGGCTCCAGAGTGGAAGCCAAGCGAAATCTAACGATTTAGAGGCAAATTTCAAAGAGCCCGGCAGCTTCAGTCTTTACGCCGACCGCTGCATAAAGAAGGCGGACATCGAGAAGGTTGCCGCGACGTTCCAGTTGTCAGTGTGCTGGCTGGCGCGGGACGAGCACTACCAGTGCGCGGGGTGCAATGCTGAGTATGTTGACGTTTAGGTCTGCGGGGGAAAATAGCTAACAAATGTATCATCTACTCTCTGCTCAAGGCTTAGTGGTCTGATATAGACGGTTGCACAACTAAAAGGAATAACAATGGACCAAAAAGTAGATCAACTACTCGATGAAGTGACATTCAAAATCGGAACCCTTCACCAAGCCAGAAAATATTTCTCTGCCCAACTTGCGCCGGAATTCAGGATTTTTGACTACCTGCGCACGGATGAAATGGGGCTGTCGCGGTGCATCGCAAGCCTGCTCGACCCCAAAGGAAAACACGGGCAGGGAAGTGTATTTTTAGATGCCTTCCTGAAAACTATTGGTTCGGCGGCAGCCTGGGCGACGAACACCGCGAAATGCGAAGTAAGTAAAGAACGGCAAGCTAATGGAAAACGGCGTATTGACATCTATTTGAATTTGCAGAATGGTGTCATAGGCATCGAGAATAAGCCATGGGCAAGCGATCAGGACCATCAACTGGCAGACTATGCAGCCTTTATCAAGAAAGATGCCGGAAACAGATTCTGGCTGCTTCTCTTTCTGAGCAATCGCGACCCATCAGATGACAGTATCAAGCCTGACGAACGCAGGAAAATGGAACAGGACGGGCAATTCGTCAGGCTCAACTATGCAGAGCTTATTGAGTGGCTTGATATTTGTGCAGGTAACTCAAGAGCCGCAACTGTGCGAATATTTATCGAAGAGCTTGCACAATTTGTCCGCGAGGATATCAACGGAGAATTAGATATGTCAGACGAGGTTGAAGTGCATAACGCAATTCTTAAATCAGCGGAGAATCTTGGCTCTGCCTTCCAGATTTACAGTTCAATGGATAACCTTAAACGAAAATTGCTTAAAAAATTCCAAGGCAACCTTAAGGAAAAACTCAAGTTACATAATATGGAGCTTGATTGGGGATTAGAAGGTTGGCAAGCCTACAGCGGCTTCATTATCCAGTTTGATGAGACCCAACAATCTCTCAACCTTCGATTTGAATTTGATCAGGCAAATTTGAATGGATTTTTATGGGGAATCAGAAGACGTAATGAGGACTATAACAATCCACTCGTATGGGATGAGGTTAATAAATTAATGAGCGCCGATTTTGGCTCTGCAAAGTCATCAAAATGGTGGCCATGGTATTCGGAATTGCCGAATCAAGAGTTTCATGAGGAAATGAAGAACTGGAGGACCAGCGCGGAGCCGTGGATATCGATAGAGAATGAAAGTCTAGTCGAAAAAATATGCAATCTAGCTCTTCGTGTGCGAGAAGTGTTTAAGAACGCCCCCCACATATTGCGCTAAAGTTATTTGCCAACAGCACCAACTGCCCCATGAACAACCCACAGTTCTGGATTCAAAATAATCTGTTTGATGTCCCGCAGCGAGGCGGCAGTGACACGTGCGACCGTATCGAGTTGGGAGCAAAAATGTTAAATGCCCCGATAGGCGTCGGCCTGTAGTTGCAAAGGCCGAGCCAATGCGCTACGAACACATTGATGGCGTGAAAGTGACAGCGCAATTCGCTTGGGAAGGCGATTTACGTTATCGCTACCGGCTGGAGATCGTCTTGAATGATGCTGCGCCCACGGGAAAAACCGTCTGTGTGGCTATGCAGAACCCGAGTTATGCGGGGGAGGATGTGGCGGACAAGTCGGTTCAGTTCATGGAGAAAGTGGTATTCAAGAAAGGGCTGGCCGAGTTTGAAGGCGCGCACCGGCTGATTGTGGTCAACCTGTTCGCTTTTATCCAGACAAACAATTTTCAAGGGCTTCCGCACGAGGTCGGCTCGCTCAACGACGCTGCCGTCAGAAAAGCGGTCGAAGAATCCGAGATAGTGATTCTCGGATGGGGCGCCTCGAAGCGATTCGAGGAACGCAAGGCATTTGTCCTCGGCCTGCTTGGCGGGATGCCGCATAAAACGCTATTCAAAACCAGAATGCACCCCTCGCGCGGATGTTACGAAAACTTTATTCAGCCTTTCTCAATCCGCGAGACCTGCACTCGCGGGAGCGATCCGCTTCAAACCTGATAATTCCAATTCCAGATTAGAAGGCCGTTAATTGCCACCACGCGCCGTTCGCCCTGAGCTTGTCGAAGGGTGTGATTGGTGGATGTGCTTGTGGTTCGACAGGCTCACCACGAACGGATCATATTATTGGTGTTTGAATTTGGAATTGGAATAGGTTGGCTCCACCGTATGTGGCGCATTGGCCAGCGATGCGGCGAGCAGAATTGCCGGGCGCAACGTAAGAAGCTACACGAGTTGCGTCGCATCCTGTCGCACTCTTGGCGTAATGTGCTTTTCTCACCACAACAAATCAGCCTGCCATGAACAACACGCAACCAAAACGCCACGGCCTTTCCAAATCGCGCATCCTGCTGCATCGCCAGTGCCCGAAGCGCCTGTGGCTGAAGGTGTATCGCCCGGAACTGGAGGAAATAGATGACGGGAGCCAGTCGCGCTTTGCCACCGGCGTTCATGTCGGCGAAATCGCGCGGCGGCTTTTTCCGGAAGGGGTGCTGGTTGATGGCGACGACCTGGGCCAAGCCATCAGTGATACGCAAGCAATTCTGGCCGGAGAAAAACGCCCGGTTTTCGAGGCGACGTTTCAATCCGGCGGAGTGCTAGTTCGCGCCGACTTGTTGCTGCCCGCAAAGAACGGCTACCGCATGGTGGAGGTCAAACAATCCGCCAGCGTAAAGGATTACCACCTGGCCGATGCGGCCATTCAAAGCTGGGTTGCGCGGCAAGCGAAACTCCCGCTGGCCAGCGTGGAAATTGCGCATATAGACAGTTCGTTCGTCTATCCCGGCGGCGGCGATTACCGGGGCTTGTTCCGCTACGCCGACATCAGCGAACCGGTTGCGGCCATGGAAGCCGAGGTTCCAGGCTGGGTAAGCGCGGCGCGTGAAACATTGTCCGGCGAGGAGCCGCGCATCGCTCCGGGCGCTCAATGCGAGACCCCGTTTGAGTGCCCGTTTTTTGGCTACTGCTCTTCGCCTGCTAGCGCCGAGGATGGTTATCCGCCTGAAATTCTTCCTTACGGCGGCGCGTTGGCCGCCATCTTGCGCGGCGACGGGTACACCGATTTGCGCGATGTGCCGGAAGGCCGCTTGGGCAACATAAAGCACCGGCGCGTCTGGCGTGTTACCAGGAGCGGGCAAGCCGAGCTGGACCCGGAAGCAGGAAAGCTGATTGCCGCCCTCCCTTATCCGCGCTATTACATTGACTTTGAAACCATCAATCCCGCAGTGCCGGTTTGGGCGGGCACGCGCCCTTATATGCAGGTGCCATTCCAGTGGTCGTGCCATGTTGAAACGGCAAACGGGGCGATGTCGCATCGCGCGTTTTTGGCCACCCGCGCCGACTTTTCGCGGAAAGCCTGATGGAAGCGGTTGGCGCTGACGGCCCGATCCTTGTTTACAGCGCCCCGTTTGAGCGGAGCCGGTTGCAGGAGCTTGCCGGGTATTTCCCCGATCTTGCGCCCGCGCTGCAAGCCGCGATTGACCGCATCGTTGATCTGCTGCCGATTGCGCGCGAGCATTACTATCATCCGGAAATGCGCGGGTCATGGTCTCTCAAAGCCGTGTTGCCGACAATTGCGCCAGAGCTGGATTACGGCAATCTGGAAGTGGCAGATGGCGGCATGGCACAGGAAGCATTTGCAGAAATCATGCAACCCGAAACATCGCCGGAACGCCGCCAGCAATTACGCGCGGCGCTGCTGTTGTATTGCGAACGGGACACGCTGGCAATGGTGCGGATCGCGCATTATTTCGAGAGCGGCGCTTGAGTTTTTTCAGGGGCAGCTCTTTGTCATGCCCGTCAGAATGAGTTTTTGGCAGGCGGCTTGTCGCCCGGTTCGGGTGGTGTTTCTTCCTTCTGCGTTTTTTTCTCCGGCTGGCTGGCCAGCATCGCGTCTTCGTCGTCATCCAGCAAGATGCGGCTGGCGTTGCCTTCCATGTCTTCGTATTGCCCCTTGCGCACCGCCCAGACCAGGATGGCGACGAACAGCAAACCGAAGAAGGTCATGCCGGGGATGAGGCTGTAGATGACTTCCATAGTCCCTGTTCCTTAAGCCGGACGAGCCGGAGCCAAAAATGGAAAACCACCTTTTCGCAGGTTGGGCAAAGCGTGGCGCGCCCAACGAGCAAAGATGTTTTTTAACCCAGATAATCCACTAGCCAAAAATCCGTTCGCCCTTGTCGAAGGGCCGCACATGGTTCGACAGGCTCACCACGAGCGGCCTTTTTTGCCCGATTTCGGCTAATGGATTATCTGGGTTTAATGTTGGGCACGCCGCGCTTTGCCCAACCTACACACTATTCCTTGAACAGGTTGCGGATGCGCGCCGCGTTGCCGATCACCAGCAGCGAACTAAGCGGCATAGTGATCGCCGCCACCAGCGGCGTCACCCGCGCCATCATCGCCAGCGGCACCATGATGATGTTGTAGGCGAACGACAGCCCGATGTTCTGCTTGATGGTGCGCAGAGTACGCCGCGACAGCAGCGTTGCCAAGCGCACTTTGTCCAGCTCGCTTTGCATCAGCACGATGTCGGCGCTCTCCACCGAAACGTCGGTGCCGGAGCCGAGGGCGATGCCGACATCGGCGCGGATCAGCGCGGGTGCGTCGTTGACGCCATCGCCGACCATCGCCACGCATTCGCCGCGCTGTTGCAGTTGCCGGATCACTTTGTCCTTGTCCTGCGGCAGCACTTCGGCGATCACTTCCATGCCGCCCAACTGGCGCGCGACCGCTTCGGCCACCTGTCTGCGGTCGCCGCTCAACAAGGTCATGCCGATCCCCGCCGCGCGCAAGGCGTTGATCAGGCCCTGGGCATCGGCGCGCAGGGTATCCGCCAGCACCAGCACAGCGGCATGCTGTCCGGCCACGGCGAGGTGGACGCAGGTTTTCGCTTGCGATTCCAGTCCGGCAATCTGCGCTTGCAGCTCATCGCTCAACGCGACCCGGTTGCGCCGCAGCCACTCCGCCGTGCCCAGCACGATGCGCTGCCCGCCCAGCA
The DNA here is from genome assembly GCA_008080515.1 of Gallionellaceae bacterium. Lineage (GTDB taxonomy): Bacteria > Pseudomonadota > Gammaproteobacteria > Burkholderiales > Gallionellaceae > VIKH01. Next base: position 24,509 of record VIKH01000011.1, read on the forward strand.
CCGCTTCCACGCCCGCCCCCGGCGTGGCGCGGAAACCCTCCACCGCCGCGTCGCGGTAGTCCAGCCCGCGCTCTTCCGCCACCCTCGTGACGGCCTGCGCCACGCTGTGCTCGGAATAGCGTTCCACCGCCGCAGCCAGTTTCAGCAGCGCGTTTTCGTCCCGACCCGCAGCGGCGATCACGCGCTCCACGCGCATTTTTCCTTCGGTCAGCGTGCCGGTTTTGTCGAACACGAAATGCGTTACTCTGGACAGCGTTTCCAGCACTGCGCCATTTTTTACCAAGATGCCGTGCTTGGCCCCGATGCCGGACGCGACGGCGATGGACATCGGCGTCGCCATGCCCAACGCGCATGGGCAGGTGATAATCAGCACCGAAGTCGCTGCCATCAGCGCCACCTCGAAATGATCTGACCAGACAAAGAAGGCGATGCCCGCGCACGACAAGGTGGCCAGCACGAACCAGGGCACGATGGTGTCGGCCAGCCGCTGGATGGGTGCCTTGGAAGCCTGCGCCTCTTCCACCAGGCGGATGATCCTGGACAGGGTGGAGTTCTGGGAGGTTGCCCCCACTTCCACCACCAGCGCGCCTCTGCCATTCAAGGTGCCCGCCGCGACGCGGTCGCCCGCATTTTTGCGCACCGGCGCGGATTCTCCGCTCAACATGGATTCGTCCACCTGGCTGCTCCCTTCGCGCACCACGCCATCCATCGGGATTTTGCTGCCCGGCTTGACCAGCACCCGGTCGCCCACTTTCACCGCGCGCACCGGGGTGAGCTTTTCCTCGCCATCCAGCAGCACGGTGGCCACGCGCGGCTGCAAATCCAGCAGACGGTTGGTGGCGGCCACCGCCTGGTGGCGGTACATGCCTTCCAGGTAGCGCCCGATCAAAATCACGAAGGTGAGGTTGGTGACGGTATCGAAATACACCGCACCCACCCGGCTGCCGCTGACGATGATGTAAAGCGAGTAAGCGTAGGTGACCGACAGCCCGAGCGCGATCGGCAGATCCATGGTCAGGCGCGCATTGCGCAAGCCGCCCCACGCTCCTTTGTAGAACGGGAACGCGGAGTAAAGCAAGGTGGGGGTGGCGAGGGCGCAGCCCATCCAGTGGAAAAAATCGCGGAACGGCCCGCTGTCTGCCCCGCTGTAAAGCGCGATCGAAACCAGGTTGAGGTTCATCATCGCAAAACCGGCGAAAAACAGCCGGAACAGCATCGCCCGGTTGGCCTTTTTCAGCGCGCCTTCGGCGGCTTCCGGGTCGTAAGGAACGCCGGTATAGCCGACCTTGGAAAGCTCCGCGATGAGGGAGGAAAGCTTCGTGCGCCGTTTGTCCCAGCGCAGGTGCAGGCGCTTGCCGGCGAGGTTGACGTTGGCCGCAAGCACGCCCGGCGCGCGCGCCATGGTGCGTTCGATCAGCCAGACGCAGGCGGGACAGTGTATGCCCTCGACCAGCAGGTGCGCATCCAGCATGTCGCCCTGGCAGCGGACAAAGTCCTGCTGTACTTCGTCTAGGTCATACATCTCGATATCTGTTGGGGGAGCGGGCGGCGGGGCGAGCAGTGCGCCTTGCGGGGTGCGCTGGTAATAGCCTTGCAGCCCCGCCCCATAAATCGCTTCGCAAACCTGCTGGCAGGCAAAGCAGCAAAACTCGCGCTCCGCTCCTTCCAGCAAATTACGGTAATGCGCGCCTCCCGGAACCGGCAGGCCGCAATGGAAACACCCCGCTGGCACGGGGTGGGTGGTTTCAGTCTGCCGCATTGAACCCAAACCGAATGAGCTGGAATCAAAAATGTAGGGCGGATAAAGCACGCAGTGCGTATCCGCCAACTTGCTCGGGCAATCTTCTGGTGGAAACGCTACGCTTTTTCCACCCTACATCAACCTGGTTGAGATTCATTGGAAAGCCTCGCCAGAACCTGGCTGCGTGAGCTATTTTGAAGCCGCAACAAAAACTTTCTGCTCCAGCTCAAACAGGTGCCCGTCCCGCTGCGTTTTGATCAGCAAATCCCAGCGTCCCGCGCGCGGAAAATTCAGGCTGCCCTGATAAAGGCCGGCGGCCACTTCGTACAAGGTGGCGCTGAAATCCTGCGCCGCATTGCCGGGCCATTGCGCGGTTACCACCACCTGCCCGCCCTGCACCGGTTTGCCGTCACGGTCGTTTAACGCCAACTCGATGGTGGCCGGGTTCGCCATCAAAATAAAATGGTCCGCGTCTTGCGTCTTCCGGTCGTCGCCTGGCGCCTGCTGCGGGGAGTGCAGTTTGGCCTGCCAGCCCAAAGTGGCCCGTCCGGCCTGCTGTTGCACCCATTTCGCATCTTGCTTATCGTGGTTCTTTACGCTGTAAACATCGTCCAGCAAACGAACCGGGGTGCGCATGACGTTCCACAGCAGGTAAACGTTCACCAGCACCCCGCACAACACGATAGCCGCGAAGCCGAGCATCCACGGGTTGCGCCAACCTTGTTTGTTGCTTTGCGAAATCATCCTTGTCCTTTCTCCGCAGCCCCGCCAGAACGGTCTGGCCGGAGCCAAGCTTGCAGTGCTTCCCTAAGGAAGCGCTGATTTATTCCGTTCGCCCTGAGCTTGTCGAAGGGCATGTTGGTAACTCATTGATTGATTTATTCCTCCGTTCATGGTTGTTCATGGTTCGACAAGCTCACCACGAACGGAGGAATAAATCAGCGTTTTCCTAACGCTTGGGGCCGTTGAACACCGTATGGTACTCCGCCGATATCGAGGGATCTTCTGTGTTTTCCACGCGGAACTCGATGCGGGTCACTTCCTTCTTGATATTTTCTTCCTTGGCCCTGACAAATATTGTGAAGGTTGACGCCTTGCCGTGCGTGACCGGTTGCTTCACGGTGCCGTCAACGATGATCTGGTCTTTTACCCCCCCCTCGGCGCTGACTGTAACCGAAAAATCCTTGTCGGTTTTATTCAGCACCCTGAAGGTGTATTTGTTCTGGATCGAGCCATCGCTCATGCGCACAAATAAGGGCTGGCGTTCCGGCGCAACCCTGAGAGTGAGCGCGCCCAGATGGGTCAAACCGTAAAGGATGCCGCAGAATGCCAGAAACAGGATCGCCACATACACCCATGTGCGCGGATGCTGGTAGAGTTTCTTGACCGGCTTCCCTCCCAGTTCGTCCAGCGACGCGTAGCGGATCAGGCCGCGCGGGCGAGCGATCTTGTCCATCACCTGATCGCACGCGTCCAAACACAGGCCGCAGGTGATGCAGCCCAGTTGCTGGCCCTGGCGTATATCCACGCCGGTGGGGCACACCTGCACGCACTGGAAGCAATCTATGCAATCGCCAAGCTTGGCATCACCCGCTGTCTCGCCCTTGCGCAGCTTCCCGCGAGGTTCGCCGCGTTTCTCGTCGTAGGCTGGAAGAATGGTCTGCGAATCGCACATTACCCCCTGGATGCGCGCGTAGGGGCACAGCCACATGCACACCTGCTCGCGCATGAAGCCGGCGAAATAGTAAGTGGTCAGAATAAAAAATATCAGTACGACCCACTCCAGCAGAGACAGGTTGAACGACAGCAGGTCGCGCCAATACTGGAAAGCATCCTCGAACCAGATGGTGAAGCTGATTCCGGTCAGCACCGATACCAGCAACCAAAGGGTGTGTTTGACGGTTTTCAGCCGGATCTTCTCGGCGCTCCACGGCGCGGCATCCAGCTTGTGGCGTTTGCTGGGAGGCCCTTCGACTTTCTCTTCTATCCAGGTAAACAGGTCTGTCCATGCGGTCTGGAAGCAGAAATAGCCGCAGAATACGCGCGAGGCGACGGATGTCACGGCAAACAGCACCATCGCCAGCAGCAGCAGCAACAGGGACAGCATCCAGATGTCCTGGGGCAGGATGGTGAGATTGAAAAAGTGGAACTGGCGGTTGTTGATGTCCAGCAGGATCGCCTGTTTTCCATTCCAGCGCAGGTAGGCGCCGACGAAAAAAAACAGCCACAGCGATTCGGTGAAGGTTTTGAAGGTGCGGAAAAACCCCGGCATGCGTTTCGCGTGTACGGTTTTCTCGCCCGAGTTGACGTGCCATTCCGCGTGCTCGTGGTAAATGCCCGTCAAGCTACCGGGCTCTATTTCTTTTTTCTGCAACGGATCGTTCACGCCTTACCCTCGTCCTGCCGTGCAAAGGCAATCACATTTTCATGCTGAAAGAAAAAGGAGGAGAACTCGCCTCCTCCTTCCTTGGTTCTTGCTGCAACCTTGCGGCAACTACTTCTCGCCGTGCTGCTTTCTCGAATTGCGAAACAACCAGACCAGCGCCGAGATCACCACGGTAAACGCCAGGGCGGCTGCAATCATCAAGGCCCAAAAATTAAAGTCGCGTGCCATTTTAATTTCCTTTCATGAATTCTGCATGGATATTCCGTGCGATATCCCGCATTAATTGGTTGTCGCCGCAGGGTCGGATGCCTTGCCACCGCCAAACTTGAACACGTAAACGGCCAGCTTCTTCATTTCGACTGCGGACAATTTTCCCGCTGCGGTAAAGTTGGGCATGATCGCGACGCGCGTTTCCTTGTCGCCCGCATCGTTGACGCCGTGGGTGATGGTGTATTCGATATCTTCCGGCTTGCCGGAAAAACGCCACACCTTGTCGGCCAGGTTGGCTGCGCCCATAGCCTGCATCCCTTTGCCATCGGCGCCGTGGCATCCGACACAACCTTTTTCCGTGAATAACGGGGTGGATGTCGGGTTGCCCTGGGCGACCGCAGCGGCCAAGGTCTTAATCTCCGGCGCGGACAGGCTGCTCTTGTGCGCCATCATCATGGCCTGACGCCCGTTGGCTATGCTCTCGTATATCTGCTCTATGGTTCCGCCAAACAGCCAGTCGTCATCATTGAGGACAGGCGCGAACAGCCCCTGTTTGTCTATGGTGCCGATGCCGTTCTGGCCGTGGCAACCGGCGCAGTTGTCGCTGAACAGCACTTTGCCCGAGCGCGCCACATATTCTGAAAGCTCCTTGTCCGCCAGAATCGCGGCAGGGGTCATGTCCTTCAGCTTGTTCTCGTACTTGCTGCGCGCGTCATTCACAGCCTGCATGTCCGCTTCCATTTCCTTGACAGCGGTCCACTGCCCGGTTCCCGGCACCCCGATGCCCGGCGTGAAAGTCCCGGAAGTTGCGATGGGGATGGAGGGGTACATCAGAAAATACACCACCACCCAGATCGCGCTGGCAGCCAACCCGATCATCCACCATCTTGGCGGCTGGTTGGTGTAATCGGCCAGATCATCATCCCATACGTGTCCGGTTGTGGTTTCGCCGGTATCGGCGTTGCGGTTGTCGCTCATTTCTTGCCTCCGAAATTGTTGTGTTCGCCCTCGTCACGCAGTGCCATGTCGCCCTGCGAGTTGAACGCTTCCTTGTTCTTTGGATTGAATACCAGTACGTAGGCCGCGACCATCGCTACGAAAGCCAGAACGGTGAGAGCCACTCCGATCCAGTCGTTCCGGGACATGGCCTCCCAGTCGGTATGCAGGTATTCCATCAGCCTAGTCACGGTAGTTCACGCCTTCCTGGAACTTCACGTGATTGCCCAAGGATTGCAGGTAGGCAATGACCGCATCCATTTCGGTCTTGCCCTCGATTTGGGCCTTGGCGCCCGCGATGTAGGCATCGGTATAAATCGTTTTGGGCACTGGGTTGAACGGCATCTTGGTCATCACCTGCATGGTTTTGACGGTCTGCTCGACGTCAACCGCAGCCTTGTCCAAAAAGAAGTAGTTGGGCATGACAGATTCAGGCACCACTTCGCGCGGATACCGCAAATGGCGGCGATGCCATTCGTCCGAATACTTGCCGCCGAGGCGAGCCAGATCCGGGCCGGTGCGCTTGGACCCCCACTGGTAAGTGTGGTCGTACATGGATTCCTCGGCGATCGAGTAATGCCCGTACCGGTCTTTCTCGTCGCGGAAGGGGCGTATCATCTGCGAGTGGCACAGGAAACACCCTTCGCGGATGTAGATGCTGCGCCCGGCCAGTTCCAGCGGTTTGTATGGGCGGACGCCATCGCCAGGCTGCCAGTCTTCCAACGTTTTATGTTCGGAGGTGGCCGGATTCCAGACTATCTTGTCCATCGGGATAACATTCCCTTTGGAATCCTTGTGCGTTGTTTTGTTGAACGTGCCGTCGCCTCCCGCCATCCCGGTATTGGGCAGATAAAACAGCGGGACGATTTCCACGATGCCGCCGATGGCCACCGCTATCGCGGTGAACACGAACATCGTCAGGGTGCTGCGCTCGACCTTGTCTTGCAGCTTGGTCGAATATAACTTGTCGTGATCGGACATTTCTTTCCCCTTATGCTTTTGCCGGAACGGCGTTCACGCCGCGCGTCGCGCTGGCCTGGCGGATGGTCATCACCACGTTGTACAGCATGATCACCGTGCCCAAGTTGAACAGTGCGCCGCCGACGGCCCGCATCACGTAGTACGGATGCATCGCGGACACGGACTCGACAAAGCTGTAGGTCAAGGTGCCGTACTCGTCGTAGTCGCGCCACATCAGGCCCTGCATGATGCCGGACACCCACAACGCCACGACGTAGATCACCGTGCCGACCAGCGCCACCCAGAAGTGCAGATTTACCAGGCTATCGGAATACATTTCGGTGTTCCACAGCTTCTTCACCATGTGGTAGAGCGCGCCGAAGGAAACCATCGCCATCCAGCCCAAGGCTCCGGCGTGGACGTGGCCCACAGTCCAGTCGGTATAGTGCGACAGCGCGTTCACGGTCTTGATGGACATGACCGGGCCATCGAAGGTGGACATCGCGTAGAAAGCCAGCGAGGTTGCCAGGAAACGCAACACATAGTCGGTGCGCAGCTTGTCCCACGCGCCGGACAGGGTCATCATGCCGTTCATCGCCCCGCCCCACGACGGGATAATCATCGCCAGAGAAACCGCTGCGCCCAGCGAGCCGGTCCAATCGGGCAATGCGGTGTATTGCAAGTGGTGCGCGCCCAGCCAGACGTAGCCGAAGGTCAGCGTCCAGAAGTGCAGCACCGACAGCCGGTAAGAGTAAACCGGGCGCTGTGCCTGCTTCGGCACAAAGTAATACATGATGCCGAGGAAGCCGCCGGTCAGGTAGAAGCCCACCGCGTTATGCCCCCACCACCACTGGATCATGGCATCCTGCACGCCGGAGAAAACAGAAAAAGATTCCGTCAGACTGACCGGGAGCGCCAGACTGTTCACCACGTGCAGATAAGTGATCATGACGATCATGCCCATGGTGAACCAGTTGGATACGTAGATGTGCGAGGTCTTGCGTATCGCCGTCGTCATGATGTGGTTTAAACCGAACGACAGCCACACCACCGCGATCAAGAGGTCGATCGGCCAGATCAGCTCCGCGTATTCCTTGCCCTGGGTCAGCCCCAGCGGCAGGGTGATCACCGCCAGCACGATGATCAGGTTCCAGCCCCAGAAGGTGAACCACGCCAGCCCGTTGCTCCACAACCGCGTCGCGCCGGTGCGCTGCACGATATAGAAGCCGGTCGCCATCAGGGTGCAGCCGCCGAACGCAAAAATAACCGCGTTGGTGTGCAGAGGGCGCAAGCGGCCAAACGAGAGGTAGGGACTATCGAAATTCAGAACCGGGAAGGCCAGTTGAAACGCGACTATTACGCCGATCAATGTGCCCACTACCCCATAGATGACGGCCGCGATGGTAAACCATCGGACCACATCCATATCGTATTTTACAGGTGCCGCTTGTGTCGCTTCCATTCTCGCCCTCCTTGAAATTCAAACCAAAAACCTGATGCCCCAGAAATCGTAGCGCCATCCCGCTTTGCTTATATCCCTTGACCTATCCGGCAATGGAACTTGACCTGCATTGCGTGGCGGCCGCACGTACTTTAAGTAGGCTTGCTTCTACAAATTATCCGCTCGCCCGACTTGCAAACCGGCAAGACTGTTATCTCATTGTGCCGCCCCGCAGACGAGTGCGAAAACCCCACCATCATGTAAACCTAAATGATTCTCTGATTAAAAAACAAAAAAAACCATGACATCCGTCAACCCTGCCAATTAATAATTTCTGCGCGGGTGAGCATCTGTGCCGAAAACATCCCCCGCGCCCGCTATCAAACCGCAATAGGTGCAGGGATGGGGGGATGAGGATCGTAGCCCGCAACCTCGAAATCCTCGAACCTGTAGTCGAAAATCGAGCCGGGATCGCGCTTGATGATAAGCCGGGGCAAAGGCCGGGGATCGCGCGCCAGTTGTAGTCTAGCCTGCTCCAGATGGTTCAGGTAGAGGTGAAGGTCGCCGAAGGAGTGGACGATTTCGCCGGGCTCCAAACCGCATTGGTGGGCAACCATGTGGGTGAAAAAAGCAACGGAGGCCCCGTTGTAGGGTACGCCGAGGAAACAGTCCGCCGAGCGTTGCGTGAGCATGCAGCTCAATTTTCCGTTTGCGACGTAAAACTGGTACATGACATGGCAAGGTGGCAGCGCCATCCTGCCTTCTGCCGCATTCTGCTGCGGTTTCCTGGTCTCGTCCGGAAGGTAGGCCACATTCCAAGCATTGATAATATGCCTGCGGCTGTCCGGGTTCTTGCGGATGCCGTCGATCAGCTTCGCTACCTGGTCAATACTCGATCCGTTCGCGCCTTGCCACGCCCGCCACTGGGCGCCATACACCGGGCCCAGCTCCCCTTCCGGGGTCGCCCACTCGTCCCAGATGGTGACGCCGTTGTCTTTCAGGTAGCGAATGTTGGTATCGCCACGCAGAAACCAGAGCAACTCGTGGAGGATGGATCTGATATGGAGCCGTTTGGTCGTCAGCAGTGGAAAGCCTTCGCTCAAATCGTGCCGGACCATGCGCCCGAAAACAGAAAGCGTCCCGGTACCGGTGCGGTCACCCTTGCGGGTGCCGTTGCGGAGAATGTCGTCGAGAAGGCCGAGATATTGCTTGTCCATTTGACTGTAGCCGCTTTGGCGTGACCGACCGGAAATAACGAAACGGGAAAGGGATGCGGCTGTTTGTATAATGCGTTCAGCACCAAACCAGCGAGGCACAAATGCTAGCACAACTTACCCTCCCCCAGACCAGATGAGCAAGGCATCGCAGTCGCATTCTGAAAAAGAACACAAAGGCAATGCCGCCGTATTGGTCGGCGAAACCGGCAAACTGCGCATAGACAAATGGCTGTGGGCGGCGCGCTTCTTCAAGACGCGCAGCCTCGCCGCCGAGGCGGCGGAGGCTGGCCGCGCGCTGGTCAACGGCGCGCGCGCCAAACCTGCCAAAGCGATTGCTGTCGGCGACAGGCTGGACATCCGCATCGGGCAATACCGCTTCGAGATCGAGGTGCTGGCGCTCTCCGGCAAACGCGGCGGAGCGCCCGAGGCACAAAAACTCTACCGCGAAAGCGATGCCAGCCGCACCGCACGCGAAGAGTTATCCGCGCGGCTCAAGGCGATGCCGCAACCGGCGTTCAAGGGCAGGCCGACCAAGCGCGACAGGCGCAAGATCGAAAACGTCAAGGTGGAAGTGAAAAATGGCAGCGTGTGGGGGTAGTTTGATAAAGGCATGTCATGTTCACGGGATTTCTATCAGCGCAATATAAGGTCTAGCCCTCGGCGACTGTAACGCGGTTGCGGCCCTGGTTTTTCGATTGATATAGCGCGCTGTCGGCGCGGGCAATAAATTCGCTGATGTGCTCACCCTTCCGATAACTGGCCAAGCCAAAGGAAGCGGTAATGTTGGTTATGGCCTTGTTATTATCGGCGCGCTTGATGCTTAACTTTTGAATGGTCGCCCGGATTTTCTCGGCGAGCTGTTTGGCGCCATCAAGCGGAGTCTCCGGCAGTAAAATGACAAACTCTTCTCCCCCGAAGCGGGCAGCGATATCTTTACCTTTGATGTTGTCGTTTAATATTTTTGCGATGGCGTGGATGACTTTGTCGCCCAGCAGGTGCCCGTAGGTATCGTTGACACGCTTGAAGAAATCAATATCGGTAATGAGCAGGCTCGGGCACTCGATACCGTCATTGCAATGTTCGAGGCATGTCGCCAGAGCCAAATCGAAGCCCTTGCGGTTGAACAAACCGGTCAAGCCGTCCAGGAGTGATTCTTCCCGCGCCTTTTTTACCTCGTTGCGCAACTGCTCGATTTCGCGCCTGCTCTCTTCCAGTTGCGACTTGAGTGCCCCGATGGATCCTTGCATGACCCGCGTGTGGCCGAGCAAATGATCAAGGCCGCTCACGCGCGCCGCCGCCGCATCTCCAGTCCAGTGTTCCAGCACATTCCCGAATTTCTCCGCCTCGTTTTGCGCTTGAAAAGCAGAGCTTGCGATATTGGTCATGACTTTCTGGAAGCCTTCCGTCACTCGTTCAGCCGTGGCCTCATCAATTTCTGCAATATGCTTCCGGAAAAGGTCATGGGTGGTTTCATCATCAAGCACGGAGCCGTCGGCCATCAAGACATCAATGTCTTTCTTGAGCGCAGCATTCTGTCCGGAAGCGTATTCGTACCAGATGGTATAGCTGACTGGATGCAGCGCGGCTGCTTGTCTGGTCATGAATTGCACGGCCTGCCTGAGATATTCGGCGCTTTTTTCCAGACTGTCTGCGTATCTCATAAACAACCTCAACTTATTTATTCCCGGGTTCGCCAATGCAGTGCCCCGAGCTTTGCAACCCCCGCGAAATAAACAGGATTGCCGGATTGCCCCCCTGCCTGATTTCCCGTGCTGATCGCCGATATGAAAGCCGGGCGGGCTGGGCTGGAGGTCAAGTTTACAGCGGGCAGAACAAAGTCGGGTAAAACAGATTAACGTTTTGATATTACGTACAAATTAATACAAGTTACCCGCACACGACATTGACACCCGTCAACTTGCTCGACTAAATTTCACGAAAACGCTGAAGCGACGCGGTTTATGGGGGACTTGTTCGGCTTTTCGACATGACGCGATTCTTTGCTTTGCCTATCACGTGCATCTCACATTTCCTGCAGTCGAATTCCAGCCTCAGCTTCTCGCTGCCGTTGACCAGCGTCATCGGCTCGGCGCGCACCTCCCCCTGCACGCCGGTTACACCCTTTGCCTGTTTCGGGCACAGGCTTAACGAGTAGCGGATGCAGTGGCGCGTGATCATCAGCGAGGCCTCGCCCGTCATTTCGTGCGCTTCGTAGGCGGCCTCGATCAGTTTCACGCCATGTCTGGCGTAGAAAGCGCGAGCCGCCGTGTTATAGACGTTGGCGAGGTAAGAGAGGGATTCTTCCGGGTAGCTGGCGGGCGGTTCCACAACCGCCTTGCGCGGCGGTCTGGTATATGCGCTGGCGCGCGCCGCTTCGAGTTTTTCCACCGTGTCGCGGCGCAGTTTGTTGAGAATAGAGCCAGGAATGAACCGGGGTTGAATCCAGTTAACCGTGAGGCCGTTCAATTCAAAGTCGGTACTGCCGAAGCGGTCAAGCTGTACGCGAAGGTTATTTTCGGCTTCCGCCGGGTGCTGCGCGTGCTGTTTTTCCAGGACGACACTACCGGTCGCCGCGATGCCATCTTCATCTTGCAGCGTAAGCGAGAAACCATCGTTGATGTCAAGTTCGCGCAGCGAATCGTTTGCTCCCTCTCCCGCCGGGAGAGGGATGGGGTGAGGGAGGCGCACAGCGCCAGTTTCGGAAAATACCGCACTGATACCGATCTTGCGCCCGGCGGACGTTTTGGCAAGCGCCTGCTCCCACGCGTGGTCGCTGTTGCGGCTGACCAGGGTGCCGACGCGCAACCCTGCCAGCTCAAAAATCTTTTCATTTGGCCATACGCGCCACACGCGCCCCATCTGCTGCACGCTGTTCGCACGGATGCCGCGTACTTCGCGCTTGTGCTGGTAGTTGAGGCCATCGCCGTTGGCCAGTGTTTCGCCCGCCTCGATCTCGAACCAGCCGGTGCCGATCTCCGTTATTGGGCCGAGCGGGGTACCGGTGAAGGCAGGCGTATCGAACGAGCCGATATCGGCTTTGCGGCCTTGTGAAAAATAATCCGTTGCTCCGCGATGAAAAGTCTTGTCCGGATCGGGCGCAAACAGCAGCCGGGTTTTGCCGCTCGATGCGGCGGCGAGTTCGGGCCGCTCTTCGAGAATTTCGTCGAGCAGCCTGCGGTAATGGCCGGTGATGTTCTTGACGTAGGGCGCATCCTTGTAGCGCCCCTCGATCTTGAAGCTGCGCACGCCCGCATCAATGAGCGCGCGCAGGTTGTCGCTCTGGTTGTTATCTTTCAGCGACAGCAGGTGTTTCTCGAACGCGACGACGCGCCCCTGCGCATCTTGCAGCGTGTAAGGCAGGCGGCAGGCCTGCGAGCAGTCGCCCCGGTTGGCGCTGCGACCGGTGTGCGCGTGGCTGATGTAGCACTGCCCGGAATAGGCCACGCACAGCGCGCCGTGGATAAAGTGTTCGAGTACGGTGTCGGCGGGCACGGCGGCGCGCACTCGCGCGATCTCGCCTATCGTCAGCTCGCGCGCCAGCACCAGTTGCGAGAAACCCACATCAGCGAGGAAGCGCGCTTTCTCCGGCGTGCGGATGTCGCATTGGGTGGAAGCATGCAGCGCGATGGGCGGCAGATCGAGTTCCAGCAGCCCCATGTCCTGCACGATCAGCGCATCCGCTCCCGCGTCGTAACATTCGTAAACAAGTCTGCGCGCGGCCTCCAGCTCGGAGTCGTGCAGGATAGTGTTGAGCGCGACATAGATGCGCGCGCGGAAGCGGTGCGCGAATTCCGCCAGCGCGGCGATGTCGCCCACCGGGTTGCCCGCCTTGTCGCGCGCGCCGAAGGCCGGGCCGCCGATATACACCGCGTCCGCGCCGTGCAGGATCGCCTCGCGACCGATGGCCGCAGTTTTTGCCGGTGCGAGCAGCTCAATGAATGATGTGCTTTTAGACATGCAGTGCAATTATATCGGACGCGGCAAAGAAACCGGTGCCGGGATTTTCTTCCAAAATTACAGCGGCAGATTTATTGCGACGCATTCTGTCGTACCCCTGCCTTAACATTCCTTCCCATCACATTGCGCCCCGTTCACGGAGGCAAGGAGAGGAAAGATTGGAAGAGACTATAGAAACAGTAGAAAAATGGGCTGCGGAAGTCTGGAAAGAGCCGCCGGTTTTCAAGCCGGATAACGATGGCGGATCGGGCACGCTGAAATTCAAATATGCCAGCAAATGCGGCGATCTGGACGGTTATCTGGAGGCCGGCAACTCCGGGGACACGATCGTCCTGCACCTGTATGCGCCGGGCGCTATTCCGGAAAGAAAACTCGCGCCGGCGATGGATGCCGTTGCCGCGATCAATCAGGGCATGTCCGTCGGGAACGTCGAAATCGTGCGCAAGAAAGAGAACTGGTTCCGGTTCCGCGCCGGCATGAACGTGGAAGGCGGCAAACTTTCAACCGCCATGCTCGACAACCTGCTGGACCTGGCCGTCGCCACCATCGAGCAATACTATCCGGCGATGCTTTCCATCTGCTTTGCAGGCATGGCCCCCAAACGGGCGATTGCCGAAGCTGGCGGGGAAAAACCCGGCGATGACTGGATAGGCGATGAAATCGCCGGGGCGGATGCAGGCGAGCTGCTGCCGTCTGGCGAGGCCGCGCCATCACCCGTCTTGTCCGCGTGGGCCAAAGAATTGGCCGATGCCATTTCCGGTGAAGCGGACACCAACACCTGGCGGGCTATAGGCTGCGGTGCAGTGGTCACGCACGACGACATGGATCGCGCCCGCGAGATGCTGCGCCGGGCCGCAACCGAAGCCAACATGCGCTTCGTGCGCATCGAATCGGGCGACGTGCTGGATATTCCGCTGGGCGCGGCAGACCCGTTCGCAAATGCCGCGCCGATACTGGTCTATCTGGAGCCGGGCCAATGGATGGGAAAGATAGGCGATGGCGCAAGCAGCGAAGAAGCGGACAGAATCCGCGGGTTCAGAATGTTGCTTGCCGCATGTATGGGCGCGTTTGACCCGGAACATCCGGTAATCTATGCGACTTCCGCATACTCGCTCGAGGATGTCTCGCCTGCCCTGCGCAAGCGCGGGTTTTTTGATCGCTACTTCCACGTTCCGAAATTGCCCCCGGACATACTGGGCAAGGAATTCATCGCCCTGTTCGGCCCGGATAATTGCGATGCCTCGATTACCGGCTTTCCAGGCAAGGTGGGAAAGCTGCTCGGGAACGAATTTGACAGCGGGCGCCTGCGTAGTCTTGCGGCGCTGAACACGGCCAGGCTGGTCAAGCGCGAAAGCCGCAAGCTGAACTTCCTCGACCTGGTGGATATGGCGGCAGCCGGGCTGGGGGATTCCGACGAAGCGGCCAGAGACAACGAAGTGCTGCTGCGCCACACCGCAATCCACGAGGCGGGGCACGCGGCGATGGCCCTGCTCGACTCCAACGGCAAGAATGCCCCCGAGTATTCCACCATCGTTGCGCGCAAGGATTTCAATGGCGTGGTGGTCGAGTCCATGTCCTACAGCTTTGCCAGGGGAGGCTTGTTCACCTATGCGGACTTTCGCCACAAGATTCGCGTCTCGCTGGCCGGGCGCGCGGCCGAAGAAGTTGCCCTGGGCCTTGACTGGATTTCCGACGGATCAAGCGCCGACCTGGAAAGCTGCTCGAAGCTGGCTTCCAGAGCGTTTGCTTTCTGGGGTTTCGCGCCCGGCATGGGCGATGCGGAAACTTCCGCCAGCAACCTTGCCGTGATAGTGGGCGATGCCAGCCCCAGCGAAAACCTGCATAACGAAACCCTGGTGCGCAAATTCCTGGCGGACGAATACCGGGCCACCGTCAAGACTCTCACCGGGAATCGCGCCCTGCTCGATGCCATCGCAGGCCGATTGATCCGGGATTCGATGCTCGACCAGGGCGAGATCGCGGAACTGTATGCGGCCCATCTCCCGGAACGGCTCTCTACAAGAACCGCCGCGCGAACTCGCCGGGAGCGATGATGGGATATTGCCCGGATAACCCGTCGAAATCCCCGTCGCCGGTTATCAGCCAATCGGACTTGCTGGCGATCAGGGTTGCCAGCAAATGGTTGTCGTTCGGATCGGCGGGAACATCGGCCACGATGTCGGCAATATGCGCCATCTCTCCTTCAAACCGCAGCAGCACAATGTAGCGTGAGATAAGCTCGTCATCCCAGCCCAGCCGCCTCCTGATCTTCGGGTAGGCCAGCACGCGGGCAATCTCCTCCAGCATCGGCTCGGAAAAAACCAGCCCGAAATTCCGCTTGCGCCATGCCGCGACGATTCTGCCGGGCGTGCTGTCCGGCAACATCAGCCCGGACAGCAACACATTGGTATCGAGGACAACGCGCAAGATCAGCGCTTTCTTGCAGCGGCAACGGCCTTTGCGATTTCCTTCTCGGCAACCTCGACGGGTTCGCCCTGATAGGCTTTTGCCAAATCTGAAGTCAGGCGGTCAAACTCGGCGCGCATCATGCGTATCTTGTCGAACAGCGCGACATCCACTATCGCGGCGACAGGCTTGCCGCCCTTGGTGATGAGCACCTGATCCTGCCGGTATTGAATCTCGTTCAACAATTCGCCCAGGTTCTGCCGGACAGTCATCGCGGTCGCTTCTCGAATCATGGCAATCACCTCAATTGATATGGTCAGTGCAGTCTATTCCCATCTTGAACGCTTGTCCAACTCCGATTGGCGCGACTCAACCTGTCGCAGCGCCGTGGACAATGGGCCTTGTGCCGGCTGCGGCGCAACAGCGGCAGATGTAGGGTGGATAAGCCCCCGCAAGGGGGACGCTGTGGTTGCCTCGAAGAGGTTCTCGCCCCCTGTGGGGGTAAGGGGGCTGAAGCCCAACAACCACGTAGCGCGCAACGCGAATCCACCAATACGGAGGCCGTCAGCCGCAACCCGGCGGGAAATCGTAATCACTATCGAGAAAGGTTAAAAACCATGAGCAGGATATTTTTGTCGTGCGCGCTGGCATTGCCGCTTCTGGCCGGATGCGGGAAAACCATCCCCGAGTGCGGCGAGCCGCAGGTTCAAACCTTGTTGGGCGAGGTGCTGAAAGAAGCTGACACATCCGAATTTTTGAATGCGATGAAAGCGGAAATCCCCGGCGCGGTCAATCCTGCGGGCGGGTTCACTTACTGGAGCATCGTGAGCGCGGCTTCTACAGTCAGCCTTGTTAGCGCCGATTGAATATTGACCCACCCTGCCGATTGAATATTGACCCAGGACGGGTAGCTGTTTATTGAATCAACAACTGTGGCTAAGTGTACCAAATAAGTGCCGGGGAATTCGCAAAGGATGAATTCCGTAGCGAAATCCCCGGCATGCACCAGATTAGAATGGCTCGTCAGATTTTGCTGCTTTACCTCCCTTCCGTGTTTGCTCCCGCGACTTGATACGTGACTTTGCGGCCACGCTGCTGTGCTGGAACCGGAACGAATCGTTGCCCGTCTCCACGATATGGCAGTGATGAGTAAGCCGATCCAGTAGCGCCGTAGTCATCTTGGCATCACCGAATACGCTGGACCATTCGGAGAAGCTCAGGTTCGTGGTGATGATCACGCTGGTGCGCTCGTACAGCTTGGACAGCAGATGAAACAGCAAGGCGCCACCGGCTTGGCTGAACGGCAGATAGCCAAGCTCATCGAGGATGATGAGATCCATGCGCATCAGCGACAGCGCAGTCCGCCCAGCACGACCATCGTGCTTCTCCCGCTCCAGAACATTGACCAGGTCAACCGTGGAATAGAAGCGCACCCGCTTGCCCTGTGAAGCAATGCCGGACACAGCGATGGCGGTGGCCAAATGCGTCTTGCCGGTGCCAGGTCCCCCGATGAACACAGCGTTCTGTGCCGTATCGGTAAATGACATCGTCGCCAGCTGCTTGACCAGGTGCTTGTCCACAGGGGAAACGTCGAAGTCAAACCCGGCCAGATCACGATGCACCGGAAACTTGGCCGCCTTCATTTGGTGGCTCACTGATCTCATGGCCCGATCCGTATGCTCGGATTGCAGCAGGTGTTCGATCAACCATCTCGATGATTCCGTTGACGTCGCACCTTGGGCCATCAAATCCGTCCAGGCACCGGCCATGCCGTGCAGCCGCAATTCCTTGAGTTCGGCCATGACATCACGCATGGTTGGCCTCCTCAACGTCGGTCACCACTTCGTCAATATCCCGCAGGTCGTCATAACGGCCGGTGTTGGCCATCGGCGCTTCCTTGAGTTGCAGGCTCGTCTCGACGCACGGCGGCGGCGGACTGGAATTGAGCCGCGCCAACACATTGAGGACATGCTCGGCGCTGAGCGCGCCGGATTCGATCACCAGCTCCACGGCCACCAACACCGCATCCAGCCCGGCGGTGGGTACAGCCGCCAGTACCTGTGCCAGGATCCGGTCACCCCCCGCGTGACGCATCAGGCCCAGCCTCAGTTGTTTGAGCGGCGCCGGCATGTCGGCGAATGGGGCGCCGTTCCGGAGTGCGCCCGGTTTGCGCTCCACCAGCGGGATGTAGTGTTGCCAGTCGTAGCAGATATGGTCACGTTCGGTCAGCCGGTCATGGCTGGCGACAACGGCATCTCCTGCCACCACCACAACCCAGTTCGGATAGAGCCGGGTGCTGACCATCCGGCCTGCCAACTCACACGGCACCGAGTAATGGTTTCGATGTACGTTGATCAGGCACGTACTGGATACCCGGGACAGTTTCTCCACATAGCCGTCAAACGGGGTAGGCATGGGCATCATCTGGGCGCGTTCCTGCTCCAGCATTTCTGCCACGCTGAATTCCTTGTAATCGGGATGGCGCAACTCGTTCCACAGGGATCGGCAACGCTCGCCCAACCATGCATTGAGTTCGGCGAACGAGCCAAACCGTTGGCCCTGCGCATCCAGCCAGATGCGCCGACGACTATCCTGGACGCTCTTCTCCACCACCCCCTTCTCCCAGCCGGAGGCCACGTTGCAGAAGTCGGCGTCAAACAGGTAGTGCGCGCACATCACGGCAAAGCGCGCATTGACCACGCGCCCACGGCCTTTGTTGACGCGGTCGACAGCCGTCTTCATGTTGTCGTAGATGCCGCGCCGGGGGATGCCGCCTAACGCGGTGAAGGAACGGGTGTGGGCATCGAACAGCATCTCGTGCCCCTGGCTCGGATAGGCTACCAGCCAGAAAGCCCGGCTGGCGCACAGCTTGAGGTGCGATACCTGCATGCGCCGGTAGATGCCGCCGATGACCAGGCCCTCTTCGCTCCAGTCAAACTGAAACGCTTCGCCCAACTCGAACTTCAGCGGCACCAAGGCATGCGGGGTTTTACTTGCACGACCGCGCCAGTCGCGGATGAAAGCGGTGAGCTGGCTATAACCGCCTACATAACCTTCCGCCTTGATTCGCGCAAACAGATCCTTGGCAGTGCGCCTGTTCTGCCTGGCACGGAGGGAATCGGCCTTGAGAGCTTGCTCCAACACCTCGTGGAATGCGGCAAGTTTGCCAGGCTCCGTTTTCCTGCGGTACGTTGGCGCCGCCGCTTCCTTGGAGCTTCTGAGCCATTTGCGTATCGTGTTGCGCGACAAGCCTGTGCGCTTCGTTATTTCATGCAGCGACAGCTTGTCGCGTAAATACATCCGTCGAATCTTTCCAAACATTTCCATAGTGATCACCTTTTATCTCCCGCCTAAAAGTTAGGCAGGGCAAGTAGAACACCTGGGTCAATTTTGGATCGGCACAACCTCTATATGTGGGTCAGTTTTCGGTCAGCGGCAACAGGCGTACCTCAACGAGTTCACGTTCCGCTTCAACCGCCGCTTTTATCCCTTCAACGC
>VIKH01000011.1:43326-44644 GCA_008080515.1 Gallionellaceae bacterium
TTCTCACCTATAGCCCACCTACTACATGTAGTAGGTGGGGAAACAACCGGATAAGCACGGTTGATACATGTGGCCGCCGCCACGTTTGACGAAGATTTCGCGAAGCGCTGCCTGCCATTTGACGGCGATGCAGCGAAACATTACGCAAGCATCGTTTCAGAACGCAGCCGACAAGGCAGCCCAATCAGCGTGGAAGACGCACAAATCGCGTCTATCGCCAGGGCAAATGGCCTATCAATCGCAACACGCAACGTAAAGGACTTTGCCAACATTGGAGGTTTGGTTGTGCTCAACCCGTGGCTGGTTGATTTGGGGTAGGTTGGCAGAAGTGATGCGGGATTCTGCTTGATGTGTTAATGCAGGGCCCCGCGTGGCTTAAGTGCGTGGCTTACGTAGACTTACAATCGTATCGCGCAGCACCCGCGATTTGAAAAACGCGGAACTGCTTTTTCCCGACACAAAAATTCTGACACCGAAACAATGCCTGGAGGTATTCAAATGTCCGTCATGACCATCAGACTCCCCGATGACAAACACCTGCGCCTGAAGCAGCTCGCCAAATCGCGGCATCTCAGCATCAACAAACTGGTCGAAGAACTGACCACCTCGGTTTTATCGGCGCACGACGCCGAAGTGCGCTTTCGCGCCCTCGCCCTGCGCGGCAATCCAAAAAAAGCGCTGGCGTTGCTCGACACGCTGGATAACAGCCAAAAATAATTCGAGCACGGCCCCTTGAATCCTTTAATCCCCGGTGCTTAATCTCACTCACTTTGGTAGGGACGACAAAATGGCAGAGAATTCAGGAAAAAACAAAGAAGGCAAATCAAACGATAAAGCTTTGGATGCCTTTTGTGAGGTTCTCCTTGCATTACAAAACATGCAGGATTCAGAAAATTTAAAAAAACCCAAGAGCGAATTAAGCGAGAAAAATGCTGTAACTAATCGCATTATTGCACTGACCATCAGGCAGGCAACGCACTCTGCCCATCCTTTTGGCTATAGCGATGGAGGGAAGAGGGTAGCGCAATTCATAAGCGAGACAGCATTGAGCCAGTTAGAGTGTAATGGAGATTCTGATAATTTAATCTGCGAACACATTATTCCCATCAGTGTGTTGACTAAACGTATCACTGACAACTGGTCAGAATGGAGTAGCAGTAACGATAATTTAAAAAGGTGTTTTAAGGAATATTCAGCAACAGCAATTATTACAGTGGAAGAGGATAAGTTATTTAACAAAGCCAATAAGTTAAGAAGTAACATCACTGCTGTCCGGTTAAAAGCCGAACAAATTTAATTGGTTATGCATGGGGTCGGG
>VIKH01000012.1 GCA_008080515.1 Gallionellaceae bacterium
CTCTACGGTAGAATGCCGCCCCATGACCCCCCCCCAACTTTCCGTCGTCATTCCCGTTTACAACGAAGAGGACGGGTTGCAGCCCTTGTTCGATCGCTTGTATCCGGCGCTGGACAAGCTCGGCATCGCATACGAAATCTTGTTCGTCAACGATGGCAGCCGCGACCGCTCGGCGGCGATCCTGCGCGAGCAGTTTCAGTTGCGCCCCGAGGTGACGCGGGTAATCCTGTTCAACGGCAATTTCGGCCAGCACATGGCGATCATGGCGGCGTTCGAGCAAAGCAGGGGGCAGCGTATCGTGACGCTCGATGCCGATTTGCAGAACCCGCCGGAGGATATTGCCCTGCTGCTGGCCAAGATGGATGAAGGCCACGATTACGTCGGCTCGATCCGCAGGCAACGCAGCGATAGCTGGTGGCGGCATCTTGCGTCGAAAGCGATGAACAGCCTGCGCGAACGCATCACGCGCATCAGCATGACCGACCAGGGCTGCATGTTCCGCGCTTACGACCGCCGCATTGTTGACGCGATCAATTCCTGCCGCGAGGTGCATACCTTTATCCCCGCGCTGGCTTATACCTTTGCGCGCAACCCCGCCGAAGTGGTGGTGGGGCACGACGAGCGCGCGGCGGGAGAATCCAAGTACTCTCTGTACAGCCTGATCCGCCTCAATTTCGACTTGATGACCAGCTTCTCGCTGGTGCCGTTGCAGTTGTTTTCTATGCTGGGCATCACCATCTCCTTATTGTCCGGCTTCTTCGTGGTGTTCCTGTTTGTGCGCCGCCTGATAATCGGCCCGGAAGCGGAAGGGCTGTTCACCCTGTTCGCCATCGCCTTTTTCCTGATCGGCATCACGCTGTTCGGCATCGGGCTGCTGGGCGAATACATCGGCCGCATCTACCAGCAGGTGCGGCACCGGCCCCGCTATCTGGTCGAGGCGGTACTGGAGAAGCGCGATGAGTAGTGCCGTTGTCTTTGCCTACCACAACGTGGGATACCGGTGCCTTTCCGTCCTGCTGGCGCATGGCGTCAAAGTGCCGCTGGTGGTGACGCACCGCGACAACCCGAAGGAAAATATCTGGTTCGCCAGCGTGGTCGAACTGGCGGCGCTGCACGGCATTCCCGTCATCGCGCCGGACCACCCGAATGCGCCGGAAGTGGTGGCACAGATACGCGCGCTGCAACCGGATTTCTTTTTCTCTTTCTACTATCGCGAGATGCTCAAGCGCGAGCTGCTGGAAATACCGAAGCGCGGCGCGCTCAACATGCACGGTTCGCTGCTGCCCAAATACCGCGGCCGCGTGCCGGTAAACTGGGCGATCATCAAGGGCGAAACGGAAACCGGCGCGACCTTGCATTACATGACTGAGAAGCCGGACAACGGCGACATCGTGGCGCAGCAGGCGGTGCCGATTTTGCCAAACGATACCGCGCTCGATGTGTTCAACAAGGTTACGGTGGCGGCGGAGATGGCGCTGCATGGCGTGCTTCCCGCATTGCTGGCGGGAACCGCGCCCAGGCTAAAGCAGGATTTGAGCAAGGGTGCCTACTTTGGCGGGCGCAAGCCGGAGGATGGCGTCATAAACTGGTCGCAAACCGCGAGGGAGATACACAACCTGGTGCGCGCCGTGGCGCCGCCCTATCCGGGTGCGACCACGCGGTTGCAGGGCAAAACCATGCGCATTTTGCAGACATTGGATACCGGCTGCGAAGTCGCCGGGGAGCCGCCCGCGTTTTACGTGAAGGACGGCAAGGCTTACGCGATCTGCGGGCAGGGCGTGCTGCGCGTGGTGCGCTTCGAGCTGGACGGCATGGAAATGAGCGCAGCGGAATTTTCCGCACAACATGGCGCGGCAAAGTTTGAATTTAACCGTTGAGGGAAACAGCAATGAAGAAAGTTTTGATTCTGGGTGTGAACGGTTTTATCGGCCACCATCTGTCCAACCGCATCCTCGCCACCACCGACTGGGAAGTTTACGGTATGGACATGAATACCGAGCGCATCAGCGATCTGCTCGATCAGCCGCGCTTTCATTTTTTCGAGGGCGACATCACCATCAACCGCGAATGGATGGAATACCACATCCGCAAGTGCGACGTGATCCTGCCGCTGGTGGCGATCGCCACACCATCCACCTACGTCAAGGAGCCGCTGCGCGTGTTCGAGCTGGATTTCGAGGCCAACCTGCCGATCGTGCGCGCGGCGGTGAAATACGGCAAACACCTGGTGTTCCCGTCCACCTCGGAAGTGTACGGCATGTGCCACGACGAGGAATTCGACCCGGAAAATTCCGAGTTGATCTGCGGCCCGATCAACAAGCCACGCTGGATTTATTCCTGTTCCAAGCAGCTCATGGACCGCGTGATCTGGGGCTACGGCATGGAAGGCCTGAACTTCACGCTGTTCCGTCCGTTCAACTGGATCGGCGCCGGGCTGGATTCCATCCACACCCCGAAGGAAGGCAGCTCGCGCGTGGTCACGCAGTTCCTCGGCCACATCGTGCGCGGCGAGAACATCAGCCTGGTGGATGGCGGGCACCAGAAACGCGCGTTTACCTATATTGACGACGGCATCGCCGCGCTGATGAAGATCATCGAGAATAAGGACGGCGTGGCCAGCGGCAAGATTTACAACATCGGCAACCCGGCCAACAACTACGCGATCCGCGACCTCGCCGACATGATGCTCAAGCTGGCGAACGAATATGCCGAATATCGCCCATCGGCGCAGAAGGTGAAAATCGTCGAGACCACTTCGGCAGCGTATTACGGTAAGGGCTATCAGGACGTGCAGAACCGCGTCCCCAGGATCACCAACACCTGCGAAGAGTTGAACTGGAAGCCGACCGTCAACATGGCCGACACCCTGCGCAATATCTTCGACGCGTATCGCGGCCAGGTGGCGGAAGCGCGCGGCCTGGTGGATTAGGGAAACGCAGATTTAATCCGTTCGTGGTGAGCTTGTCGAACCATGATCGGATTAAATATTCAATAGGATGGGCCAGCCATTCGACAAGAATCTCAGGGCGAACGGAGGATTTAATCTGCGCTTCTTTAGAGGTGCACTAGAGCTTTTCTGTTGATCCGGCTGGCCGGATGGCGCGCTCCACCGCCACGATGCGCGCCAGCCGCACCCGCTCGGCAATCAGGTGGCTGTCCTCGCATTGTCGTGCAATTTCCCCGGCGTCCACCGCCTGCGCCGCATGCAGGGCGCTTAGCAGATATTCCGCCTGCGGGTAGGCATCGCTCTCGTGGCCGGTGCGACCGCGCGCATCGGAAGCGCACACCTGCAACAGTTGCGCGAAACGCTCCGGCCTGCGCCAGGCGTCGCAGCGTTGGAACAGGCGCACGATGGTGTCGGGGCGCAACTCGCTGGCGCGGTGTATGTCGCCGTGGTAGCGCGCCGCCAGCAGACCGAGATCGCGGCATTCGCCGGGCACGCGCAGGCGCTCGCACAGCGCGCGCAGCAAGTCCGCGCCGCGCGCTTCGTGGCCGATGTGGCGCGGCAGGATGTCCTTCGGCGTATTGCCCTTGCCGAGGTCGTGCGCCAGCGCGGCGAAACGCATTTCCAGCGCATGGCCGTGGCGCGCCGCATCTTCCAGCACCAGCAGGGTATGCGTGCCGCAATCGCCCTCGGGATGGTAGTGGAACGGCTGCGGCACCCCGAACAGCGCATCTACTTCCGGCAGAATTCTTGCCAGCGCGCCGCACTCGCGCAGCGTGGTGAAAAAACCCGCAGGCGATTTTTCCATCAGGCCGCGCGCCAGCTCCTGCCACACCCGTTCCGGCACCAGCGCATCCACCTCGCCGTTTTCCACCATGCCGCGCATCAGCGCCATCGTCTCCGGCGCGATGGAAAAACCGAAACGCGCCACGAAGCGCGCCGCACGCAGGATGCGCACCGGATCTTCGCTGAATGCCGCACTGACGTGGCGCAGAATGCCCGCGCGCAGGTCGGCCTCGCCGCCGTAGGGGTCGGTCAGCTTGCCGTCCGCGTCCTCGGCGATGGCGTTGACGGTGAAATCGCGCCGCAGCAGATCCTGCTCCAGCGTCACTTCCGGCGCGGCGTGGATGACGAAGCCCTTGTAGCCCGGTGCGGTCTTGCGCTCGGTGCGCGCCAGCGCATATTCCTCGTGCGTCTCGGGGTGCAGGAACACCGGAAAATCCTTGCCCACCGGCTGAAATCCGCGCGCCACCATGTCTTCCGGCGTGCCGCCGACCACCACCCAGTCGTGGTCCTGCACCGGCAAGCCGAGCAACCGGTCGCGCACCGCGCCGCCGACACAATAAATTTTCGGGCCGCTATTTTTCATCGCGCACTGGCTGCTGGTTGGCCGCATCTTTTGCGGCAATGATGCCCAGGCGCTCTTTGAGCGAGCGCGGCGGCTGCCCGAACAGCCGGGCGTAATACACGGTGTTGCTCATCACTTTTTTGACGTAGCCGCGAGTTTCGTCGAAGGGGATGGTTTCGGCGTAAACCGCCCCTTCCAGCGGCCTGTCGCCGCGCCACTGGCGCGCGCGCGATGGCCCGGCGTTGTAGGCGGCAGACGCCAGCACCGGGCTGTTGTCGAGCCAGTCCAGCACGGTTTTCATGTAAAACGTCCCCATCGCCAGATTGGTGTCCAGCCTGCGCACCATCGTGCGGTGATAGTTTTTCATGCCCAGCTTGCGCGCCAGCCAGCGCGCGGTGGCCGGCATGATCTGCATCAGCCCGCTGGCGCCGACTTCCGATTTTGCCTGTTTCACGAAACGGCTTTCCTGGCGCATCAAGCCGTACACCCAGGCTTCTTCCAGCCCGAGTTGCTGGATGTGCCCGCGCAGGTCGTCGCGGTACGGTGCCAGATAGCGCAGGTTGAAGTCGTGCAGTTGCACGGTCTGGTCGGCAGTGTTGATGGCGCGGTCATAGATTTCGTTGCGGCGCGCGATTTCGGCTGCCGCCAGCAATTGCCGGTCGTCGAAGTTGCGTTCCGCCCACGCCCATTCCCTGGTGGCATCGGTGCGCAAGCCCATGCGGTACAGCGCCAGCGCCCGCTGGATGGCGGGCCGCGCCAGCATCGCGTCCAGCTCGTCCTTGCCCGGCTGATGGCCGGTTGGCACGTTGCCCGCCGCCGCAATCGTGGTGACCTCTTCAGCGGCAAGCAGACCGTAAAAATTATACTCCGCGCTCAGCGCGGCGAAGCGTTGGTCCGCCTCTTCCTTCTGCTCCAGCTCTTTCAGCGCGCATGCCGCCCAGTAACGCCAGGCCGCCTGTTGCTGTTGCTGTTGCGGCATGGCTTCTATGCCCGTGCGCACTTCGCGCCAATCCGCCGCGCGCAGCGCGGCGCGCACCCGCCAGGCGCGTTGCTGCTCGGTGAGCGGCATATCGCCCGCCGCCCGGAACCATTCCAGCGCGCGCTCGTCGTGCTTGCGCGCCGCTTCGTAGCCCAGCCAGGCAAAAAAATAGCGCTGCTCGTCCGCGCCGAAATGTTCCGCGATTTTCTCCCACTGCGCGAACGCCAGTTGCGGCAACTGCTTGGCGAGCCGTTGCAGCGCGAACAGCGCCACCGCACGCTGCGCCTCACCGGCATTTTTCAGATCGAGGCTCTTGAGGTAGCGTTCCGGATTGGCTTTTGCGCTGGCGAGAGCGGCGGAGGAAAGCGCCCGCTGTGCCGGGAGCTTTCCTGACAATTGCCCGGCCAGCGCCGTATTGCCGGTTTCCAGCACGAGGCGCACGCGCGCCGATACGTCCCCATCGTCAATGAAACCGCCGCCGATCGCCGCATCGAACAGCGCATCGCAGCTCTCCGGCAGTTCGCCGCCGCTGGTCAGCCACAGCTTGCGCGCCTCCCGCAGCGCCTCATCGTCGTGAGCATGCCGCCGCGCCTGCATGGCGTAGCAGCTCAGTTCCACATCTTCATTCAGCAGGCGCGGGAACTCGCCAGCGAAAATTGCCCACTGCTGCCGCTTGCCGAGCAGCTTCAGCCACTCCCCGCGCAACTGGTCTATTGTCGGAGTTTCATCCGTGCGCGCCAGAAACGCCTCTACGGTGGCGGCATCGGCAGTTTCCAGGCGCAGGCGCAACTGGTAATAGGCGATGTAGGGTTCCAGCGGGGATTTTTTGAGAATTGCAGCAGCGCGGTTCAGCCTGGTGGCGTCGCCGGCCCGGAACGCTTCGCGCGCGGCGAGAAATTCTTTGTCTTCCGCATTCAGCGCGTATGCGTCCGACTTGGCATCTTTTTCAGGGTTTCGCTGCGGCCCTGCCGACGCGCCAGAAACCGCAATCAACAGCAATGCGAGCAATATGAACTTCATCGGAATATGTACAGAACCCGCCACCGGTGAAGAATAACATACCACCATGACGGCACACCCCAACAGGTGGAGGCGCGTTTCAATCCTCGCCCTCTCGCGTGAGAGGGCGCTACCTGGCCATGCTATCGGCTCAGCGCGGGCGAAATCATGATGTTGCCAAGGCATACCACGCCACCAAGGTGGTGCAACGGCACCTGAAGCTTTTTCTCGCGCTCCACTTCCACGCGCAGGGTATCGTTCTCCAGGTGCAGATAAGAGTGGGGTGTCATTACGTATAGCGTGTTTTGGATTGTACGCATGGCTGTATTACAATTCGCAAGACAAATTGGAGGTGGCAACTATGGGTACATTAACCTTGCGCTTGCCGGAAAAACTGGATGCGCGGTTAAGCAAGCTCGCCAAGCTGGAAGAGACTACTCGATCCGAGCTGGTCAGGGCGGCACTGGAAAAATTTCTGTGCGAGGTGGAGCGTGAAAAGCTGATGGCCAGCATGGTCGGGGCCGCACGTTTCCTGGCCACCAATCCAGAAGCGCGCGCAGAGAGCCTTGCTATTGCAGAAGAGTTTTTGCCGCTGGAAAACGAAGCGCTCGATATTGCGGAAGGGCGCAAGCCCCGCGATCCAGAACCGGAACCATGGTGGAAATAATGCGACGCGGCGAAATCTGGTTGGCAAGACTCAACCCGAATACCGGCGCGGAGGCCGGAAAAATACGCCCCGTGCTGATCCTGCTCGATGATGCCTTGCTTGCCACCGGCATGAGTCCGATATTGTGCATCCCGCTTACCAGCAAGTTGTATAAGAATCTGGAGAGTCTGCGGGTGACCATCACGCCGCGAGGGCGTTTGCTCAAACCGTGCTATGCCATGCCCGAACAGATGCGCGCCTTGGATCGCACCCGTTTCGGCGATGGCCCGCTCGCTGCCTTGACGCAAAAAGAGTTGGCGCACCTCGAGCGCCTGCTCCTTGCCTGCTGCGGTATGGCGGATTACCTTATCCCGCATCACTGAACAACTCATCCTGCAACGATTTCATTTTTCCTGCTGAGATAAAACCTGCGGCTGGCAGATGTCGTTCAGCGAATACTCCTTGCAGCGCGCATCGTTGGCCGGAGGCGGCAGCTTGCCTGAAACGAGCATGGCGCGGATGGCGGCGATGGTGTCTTCCACCTGCCGCCGCAACTCCGGCGTGATTTTCACCTCGCGGCGGCGGCGCGAAGTGTGGTGGTAGATCCGCCAGACGATACAGGATCAGCTCCACGGAAATGCGTGTGCCTTTGATAAAAGGCTTGCCGACCAGCTCAGTGGGGTTTACTTCGATGCGGTCTTTCCAGTCCATATCAGTATTTCCCCAATGGATTAAACAGCCCAAGGCAATTTTGCTAAACGTGCATCAGCTTGCCACCGCATATTCCACCGAACGCGGGTTTTCCATGCGCTTGCTCGCATCCAGAATCTCGATGCCGACAACATTGCCGCCCGCATCGTAATCGAGGATCACGCCGGGCTTGTCCTCGTCGCTTTCCCCGATCGCCGCATTGCTGAACAGAATGCGCAATACATCAACCTCAGGGTCATAAGTGACTTTCATTCTTTCCTCCAGTATTTCAGCACATTCCGGCCGCGATAAACGGTTATCACCACGGCGGGATCCACCCCATCGTTCACGATTGCCCGCAGCAGATACGTTCTACCCCCGCCGAAATCTACTTGCGATTGATAGGCGTTTGTTCCCTCCCGCTCCGGCACAACTTGCTGCGGGGCATTGAGGACAAGTTCAAGCATTTCGCGCGATATTCCGCGCCGTCCCAATTCCTCAATGGCATAATTGGATAGCTTGAATCGCATACTGTTTATTCCGTATCAGTTCAATCCAGAACCAGCTCCACGGAAATAGGCCAGCCGCAGGGGCGATATTTCGCGCTCTGCCGTATCGTCGCGCTGGCGGTTGTAGTGCCGGATGGTGAGGCGTTTGCGCTTGACCAGTGCGGAGCCAAGTATTTCAAAATTCTGGTCGTTGGTGTTGCGCGCGGCCATGCCCAAGATGCGCACCCGATGCGCTATTTCATCGGCGCAATGATCGCCTTCACCCAGCAGCGCCCGAAGTCTTGCCAATAGAGGTTGGATGTGCGGCGCGAGGATGCCGGGCTGGAGCGTGGAGAGCAGGTGCTGCATCGTCAACAGCGCGTGGATTTCCGAAGCGTTGAACCACAGGCCGGGCAGGCTGTAGTGCTTTGTTGCGGCTGCTTCATCGGAGAAGCAGTAACCGCGCCGCGCCCTGTCCCACACAATCGGGGCGTTGAGCCGGTCTTTCATGTACTCCAGATCGCGCTTCAGGGTTGCAGGGGAAATTTCCAGCTCTTCCAGAAAAACCGCCGTCGGCACGACGCGGCGCTCGTGCAGCAGTTGGTCGATTTGGTAAAGGCGCGCGGTGCGATCCATGTTTATGTGCAATTTTTTTATGCCAACCCAAGCCGCTCCCGCAATTCGGCGAGGATGGCCGGGTCGAGCGGCGGAGTGGTGCGTTTACCCCTTTGCTCGAAATCCATGAGCAGCGCCTCGACCATTTCTTTCCCATCCCTGGTCTTGACGGCTTGCAACGGGGTCAGGCCGTTTAGGGCGGGGAGTTCCATTCTTGGCCATTCGCGGTAATGCTGGCGCAGCTTTTCGGCCAACATTGCCCGGACTTCTGGGCGGCTGTTCAGTTCTTCATGCTCCTTGCGCGTCCGCCTGGACTGTGCGCTCTCGCCTTCTTCTTCCGCCCGCGCGAGCATGGATTGCGGCGATTGGATCACGGTGGTTTTGTAGCGCGCCTTGCCGGGCAGCAATTCTTCCATGAGCGCCGTGAATTGTTGCGCCCGGTTTTTGGAGTTGACTTCGGCGGTCAGGCCGCTTCCTTCTATCTTGATGTGGCCGAAGATGGTGTTGTTCCAGTCCTTGTGTTTTTTGTTGCCGGACTTCTCCCACGCGAATTCTATTTTGCGCAGTTCGCCGTCCGGATCGAATCCGGCGCCGGCGAGTATGCTTTCGCTATCCTCCGTCAGGTTGAGCGTCCCGAGTGCATCGAGCGCTTCGCGCGGGGTGCATTCGAGGGTGTAGATCAGCTTGTGCAACAACAGCGGGTCGCCATCGGTGTTCTGCATTTGCGGTAGGGACGGGTTGAGCAGGCTGTCGGCGATGTCGTGGTAGATTTCCAGCATTTCATAGTCGTAATCCTTAAGCAATTCTGCGGTGAGCGGCAGTTCGCGAGATTCGATGGTCTCGCGCAGTTCCAGAATGGCGTTTTTTGCCAGTGGCGGAAACAGAACGGGCGCGCAAGCTTCCAGCATGGCCATGCTGTCTATTTTCACCACCTTGGCGAACAGGATTTGCCCGGCTTGCGCATGGCGCGAGCCCGCATGTTCCGTTACGTCCATTTCTTCGCCAGTCATGATGTCGCGCAACACGAAGCCGTCGCCGGGGCGCACCGACAGGACATCGTGAAAACTGAACGGCGCGATGCAGCATTGCTCCATATAGCGGACCAGCAACGGATCAAGGCGTTTGCCTTTTTTGTCCAGAAATGCCCGCCCCAGAGTGCGCCCGTCCAATGCGGCGCGGTTGGCTGAGGTTTCTCCCGGGAAAGGCGCCCAGTCGTAAAAAAACCAAGGCATAAATATCTGCATATGCGGCGTGTCTGCGGTGAACGGTTCACCCTCCCAAGGCATGAAATCCTCCCATGCTTCCAGCAAGGCTTCCCGTCCGAAATGCTGGCCCGCGAAATCCAGCAGTTGCGGTGTCAATCCTTCGAGCAGGCGGCGTATCCTGCGCCAGAGCAGATCATCTACGGGCTGGACCTGTTCCGGTTTCATGCAGCACTTCTTGTATTTTTTCCCGCTGCCGCAGGGGCAGGGTTCGTTGCGTCCGATTTTGGGTTCGGGACGGACGTAGGGTTCGTCGTCGTAGTATGGGTCGTATGGGTCAGGCGAATAATCCTCGTTCCTGCCCAAAACGCGCTGCATTTCTTTTGCATCTTCTTCCTGCCAGCGCTGCTGGCGTTCGGTGATGGCTTCCGGCTCGTAAAACTTCCATGGGTTATCGAAGCGTTCCCACTGAGGGGCATGGTATTGCCCACTATATGCCTGTTCTATGCTCTGCTGGTCGAAGTATTTACCCCAGCCTGTTTGCCGCGCCTCCAGGTTTTCCAGCAATGGCCGGTACTGCATGCGCGGGAAGTCCAGCAGAAAATTTGCGGTTCCCAGGCGGCACTCCCAATCCTCGTTCTCGTCTTCCGCAATCTTTGCGAGCCAGGCCAATGTCTGTTCAAGTGTCTCGCCGCCTTGCCGCGAGGCAGTTGCGATTACTGTTTCAATGGCGTTGACGCGCATGTACCAGCATATGTTTCTGTCTTCGCCGAGGAGGCGTAAGGCGGGCAGCACGGCACCCGTTTTGTTGCGGAGCAGAGCGGGCCAGTAGCCGGAAAGCCAGTCCTGCAAATTATCATCGTCTTCCAGCGACATGCGGCGCATGAATTCCACCAGCAGCAGGCCCGCCTGTTCGCCGGGGATTTGGCCGAGAATCATCACCGCGTGAAGCCGCAGCCACCATATTCCATCGGCAATTTCATCAAGCTCATCCTCGTTGTCTGCCCAAAGGAAATCGTCCTCGTGCAGTTGGCGCAAATACTCCGTCATCGCGTCACCGCATCGGGCGCATGCATCTATGACGTTGCGCGGGACGCGGTCCTGGTCTTCGATGAGGATATCGGTGAGTTTGGCTGGGCCGAGTTCGGCGAGGGTTTCGTCGGAGTAGTCCGGGAGTTGGATAGTGTCGTTCATGGGGCGAGGGCCTTAATGATGCGCTTGATGGTGGCGCGAGAGCATTCGAGTTCCTGCTCCAGCACGGTGCGTGGCACGGGATGCCGGCGCGAGGAAATGATCCGGTGGAGCTTGTAGATGCGTTGCATTCGATCCATATCCGCCCCTTGCCGATATACGATCTGCCAGCCATCCCGATACGGGCTGATGCCCGGGTTTCACGTCTAGCTACGCGGTTCCACCCACCGTCAGCCCGTCTATCCGCACCGTCGGCTGCCCCACGCCGACCGGCACGCTCTGGCCTTCCTTGCCGCAGGTGCCGACGCCGGGGTCGAGCGCCATGTCGTTGCCGATCATGGTCACCCGGGTGAGCGCTTCGGGGCCGTTGCCGATCAGCGTTGCGCCTTTCACCGGGCAGGTAATTTTGCCGTTTTCGATCAGGTAGGCTTCGGTCGTTGAAAACACAAATTTGCCGCTGGTGATGTCCACTTGCCCGCCGCCAAAATTGGCGGCATACAAACCGCGCCCGACCGAGGCGATGATTTCCTGCGGGGTTTTATCGCCGCCCAGCATCATGGTGTTGGTCATGCGCGGCATCGGCAGGTGCGCGTAGGATTCGCGCCGCGCGTTGCCGGTGACCGGAACGCCCATCAGGCGGGCGTTCAGCGTGTCCTGCAAATAGCCTTGGAGGATGCCGTCCTCGATCAGCACGGTGCGCTGGGTGGGGTTGCCTTCGTCATCCATTTGCAGCGAGCCGCGCCGGTCGGCGAGGGTGCCGTCGTCCACCACGGTCACGCCCCTGGCGGCAACGCGCTGGCCGACGCGCCCGGAGAAAGCGGAGCTGCCCTTGCGGTTGAAATCTCCCTCCAGCCCGTGGCCGACCGCTTCGTGCAGCAGGATGCCGGGCCAGCCGGAACCCAGCACCACCGTCATCGTGCCGGCGGGAGCAGGCTTGGCATCGAGGTTGGTCAGCGCCTGATGCACCGCTTTGGCGGCATAGTCATGCAGCACCGCATCGCTGAAATAGGCGTAATCGAACCGTCCGCCGCCGCCCGCCGAGCCTTGCTCGCGGCGGCCATCGCTTTCCACGATGACCTGCAAGGATAGCCGCACCAGCGGGCGGATGTCGGCGTTCATCAGGCCGTCGCTGCGCGCCACCAGCACGATTTCGTATTCGCCCGCCAGCCCCGCCATCACCTGGGTGACGCGCGGGTCGAGCGCGCGTGCGTGGCGTTCCAGACGCTCCAGCAACGCGACCTTGTCGCTGTCCTTCAGGCTGGCGATGGGGTCGTGCGGCAGATACATTTTTCGCGCGCCGCCCGCGCTCAATTTCCTTGCAGGGCGCACGGGCGTCAGCGCGGGCGCGCGCCCTTCTCCGCCCTGCCGCGCAATCGCGCGGGTGGCTTGCGCGGCGCCCTCCAGCGCCGCCAGGCTGATGTCGCCGGAATAGGCGAAGGCGGTTTTTTCGCCGCTCACCGCGCGTACCCCCACGCCCTGGTCTATGCCGAAGCTGCCGGATTTGACGATGCCTTCCTCCAGCGACCAGCTTTCGGCGCGGCTGTATTGAAAATACAGGTCGGCGTAATCCACCCGGTGCGCCAGTATCTGGCCGAATACCTGTTCCAGGTGGCGCGTTTCAAGCGCGTGCGGCACGAGCAGGGACTGTTGTGCGAGAGCGAACACCGAGTCTTGCTTCATGGTTGCGGCAGGTTGAGGGTGCGGTGCGAAAGAGCGGGCAGGCTGGCGCGCAGGCTTGCCTGGTAGGACGGGTTCACCTCGGCGATCACCACGCCGGAACCGCGCGGGAGGCGGTCCAGCACCCGCCCCCACGGATCCACGATCATGCTGTTGCCGTGCGTTTCGCGCCCGCTGACGTGATAGCCGCCCTGCGCGGCTGCCACCACGTAGGCCAGGTTTTCGATGGCGCGCGCGCGCACCAGCACTTCCCAGTGCAGCTTGCCGGTGGTTTCGGTGAAGGCGGCGGGCAGGGTGATGATGTCCACATCTTTCATGGCACGGAATAATTCCGGGAAACGCAAATCGTAGCAGACCGCCAGGCCGATGCGCCCGAACGGGCTATCTACCACCACCACCCGCTTGCCCGGTTCGATGGTGCGCGCTTCGTGGTAATGCTCGTTGCCGAGATCGAGATTGAACAGGTGGATTTTGTCGTAGTGCGCCACCTGTCTGCCCGTCTCGTCAAACACCAGGCAACTGTTGCGCACCTTGTCTGGCGCGTCCGCCACCAGCGGGATGGAGCCGCCTACCAGCCAGATTTTGTATTCGCGCGCGGTCTCGCTCAAGAAAGACTGGATGACGCCGTTGCCGGGTTGCTCGCGCAGCGCCACCTTGTCGGTATCCCGCATTCCCATAATAGGAAAATATTCCGGCAACACCACCAGGCGCGCGTCCTGACCGGCGGCCATCGCGATCAGGCGGCGCGCCTCGCTCAAGTTGCCCGCGACATTTGGCCCGGAAGCCATCTGCACGGCGGCAACTTTAAATGCCTGGGTTTGCGCGGCGATTCTTTGCTGGGTGGAATTTACGTCCGACATGCGCTGCTTCCGTTCCGATCAATCAGTTGTTTTCCGGTGCGGCGGGCTTGCCCGGCCCCACCTTGGTCACGTTCGGGTTATCCCAGGTGCCGGTGACATTGTATTCAAACGACACCAACTTATCGAGCGGTTCGCGAAAAAGTTTGTTGACGATGAACGTGCCGATGCCTACCAGGGGCCCGCCGGCAAGCGCGCCCAGCATGGATACGCTGTTCCCCACCGTGGGCAGGATGCGCACGTTCAGGTTCTGCGATTCATGACTCAGATCAATCTGGCCGACCATGGTTACCTTGGCGGCGGAGCCGTCTATCTTGAAATCGCCTGTGGACAGCACGCCCTGCTTGATCTGCGCCGTGCCGGTAATGCTGTCGAAAGCGAAACCCTCGCTGAACACGTCGGAGAAATCCAGCGTGATATGGCGGGGCAAAGCCTGCAAGCTCAAAATGCCCAGCAGCTTGCCGATACCGGGTTTGATTTTCAGAAACTGCCCTTTGCCGGTATCCAGCTTGAGTTGGCCATCCAGCGTGGCATAGCTGAAATCGTCCGGCCCGCCGCGCCAGATAAACGCCGCTTCGAGCTTGCCGCTGCCGTTCTTGACGCTGTTCGGATAACCGGAGCGGGCGAGGATTTTCCCCGCATCGCTAATGTCCAGCTTGAGGTTGACCTGGGTCTGCGCCTTGCCGTTCGCCGTGCCCCACTTGCCGTCTGCCGCCAGCAGGCCGTCCGGGTTGGTAATGAGCATACGCTCCAGCAACCAGTCGTGGCCGTGATGCTGCGCCAGCAATTCCATGCGGCCCAGCAGCTTGCCCTGGTAGGTCAAGTCGTCCACCGCCAGATCGAGCGCGGGCAACTCGACGGCGCTTTTTTCGGCCATTTCCGCAGGTGCCGGTTTGCGGGCGGCAGATTCCTTCCTGCCGTTATCGCCCTTGTCCAGATACAGGTTCTTGAAACGCGCGTGGAGCTTACCTTTCCCTTCGCCCTCCCATGTCACCTCGCCGTTGGCTTCCCTGGAGGCCAGTTGTGCGGCCAACGCGCCTTCGCGGTTGCGTGCGCCGATGCGCAGCTCGTTCACCCTGTAACCGTACACGTCCAGATGCTGCACCAGCAGATCGGCACCGGCGAAGCCTGACGCGGCCGCACTGCGGGAGGCGCCGAGCAGCGGGCCCCATCCTTCGAGCGCCAGCTTCGGCACGGTGCCGGTGAGCCACACGCCGTCGCGGCTGCGGAATCGGGCGGGGCCGCCAAAATTCACCGTGCCGCGCTTGATGGCCCATCCCCCCTCTTCATCGCGGCGCAACAGTTTCGCGCCGAGCAGGCTGCCGTATTGCAGGGTAAGCACCTCCTGCTGCGCGGTTACGCTTTTCATTTCGAAGCGCAGCGGAACGGCTTCGTCGGCACCCTTGGCGAAAGGTTCCGGCAAGGCGGATTCCATGCCGGACAGATCCGATGTCACCACGACGTCGGTCAGTTTCTTTTGTACCTGGATCACCGCCTCCCATTCGCTGCCGCCGCTCAAGTAGGAAAAAAGCGGGTGCGATGCGCTCCTGCGCAGCGTATCCATGTCGGTTTTGCCGCGTATCCGGGCTTGCACCGCGCCGTCCGCGCCGCTTTGCACCGACAGCGTGGCCGGGCCGCCGAAAATTTGCGCGCTGGCGTTGCGCGTGTTCATGGATGATTCCGTAAACAGCAGGTCGCCGCTTACCTGGCGCAGGGTCGGTGCGCCTGCGCCGATGTCTATTTCGTTGCCGGAAAAGCGGTAGATGCCGGAAACCGTCGCCGGTTTGTTGCCCAGCAACGGGACATCCAGCGACAAATTGAGCTTGCCGCTGCCGCGCGCCGCCATGTCGTCGGTGAACCCGTCGAGATAGCCGCGCACCGGGCTTTTCTGGATGAAATCCAGCCCTTGCGCCGTTTCCGCCAGCGCTTCGCCGCGCACCTGCAACACCATGTCCGGGCTGGTCATGTCCGGCACGACCACGTTCACTTTTTGCAGGTGCGCGCCCAGCGTCGTGCCGGTAGGCGCGATTACCTCCAGCCGCTGGCCCTGCACCAGCAGCTCGGCGGTGATGTTGTCAATGCGCGGCCACTCCTTGGCATACTCCATCGCTACACCCTTGGCGCGCATGCGGATGCTGAATATGCCCTTCTTGTTTTCCGGGTAGGGAAAATCCTTCAGATCCCCATTCAGTCGCAGGCGGAATTCGGAGGCCTGCCCGCCCAGCAGCGCGTCGCGTATCCATTCGCGGGTTTCCGTCTCCAGCGCGGCCAGCGGGATGTAGCGGCTGGCGCGGTGGACGGCGGCGCGCGTCAGGGCGATGGTCAGGTCAATCTGGCCGGGGCTATCCGGCAGGGTGCGGAAGCTGCCGAACAGGTTGCCGGCAACGTCGGCGTTGGCGATGGAAACGTTGCTGAACTTCAGCTCCAACCCGTCTTTGCCCGTCTGCCAGCTCGACTGCGCGGTGAGCGTATCGAATTGCAGCGGCTCCGGCATGATCTGCGGCGCATCCACCGTCAGCGCGTGCGCGTTCAGCGCCAGCGTACCGCCCCGCTCGCTGGCGGCCACCTCGCCGCTCAAGCCGCCAAAGCCGGGCAGATTGGCCGTGCGCAGCAGTGAGAGCTGGTCGAATTGCGCCTTGGCATCGAATTGCAGCGGTTTGTCCGCCTCGTTCCGCCACTTGGCTTGCAGCCCCGATACCTGGCCTCGCGGCGCAAATTCGGCGAGCTTCTTTTTTAGGTCCTGCGCCAGCGGCAAATAGTTTGCCAGGCCGGTCAGGTTGGCCAAGTCCAGCGTGTTGGCGCGCACTTCACCGTCGGCGGGTTGCTTGTCTCCGGCGGCGAGGCGCAGATAAAAATCGGTGGGCTGCACCAGCAGGCCGTTATTCATTTGCATGGAGAAATTGCGCGTGGAAATCTCTCTCCCTTGCGCCGATTCCTGCCAGGCGATGCGCCCGCGCAACGCGCGCAAATCGAGCAGCGGCAAGTCGTCGCCGAGTTGGGCCTGCACGTCCGCCAGCGCGAGATCTGCGGTCAGGCGCCCGGCTTTTCCTCCCTCAAAATCCAGCCATCCGCGCAGCGCACCCTTGCCGAGCTTGAAGCCGGCAGGCAGCGGCAGCCACGCCCGCAACGCGCCCGCATCCACATAGTCGAGCTGGGTAAATAGCTGGCCGTGCCAGTTGCGCAGATCGTCGAAGCTGGCACCGTGGAAATCGCCGCGCACATCGAGCTGCCCGGACAGTTCTGCGGGCGGCAGCGCGCGCACCGCAAAGCGGTGCCGCCCGGCCACGGCGGCCAGCCCGCTTTTCTCCACAAGCCAGCTAT
Organism: Gallionellaceae bacterium; assembly: GCA_008080515.1. GTDB lineage: Bacteria > Pseudomonadota > Gammaproteobacteria > Burkholderiales > Gallionellaceae > VIKH01. The sequence continues at coordinate 16,958 of VIKH01000012.1, forward strand.
TTTCGAGCAACCCACCGTTCTCGATCAGCAGGGTTACCTGTTCGAATACCAGCGGCGGCGCGGGGCGCTGTTCGTCCAGCCAGACGATGCGCGCATCGCGCACGATGATGCGCCCCTGGTGCAGCAGCCAATCGGCCAAGCCCTGATCCGATTGCTCTCCGGACAGCGCGATTCCCGCTATGTACAGCAAACCCTGCGCATCGCGCCTGACCAGCAGTTCCGGCCGGTCGAGTTCGAGGCTGTGTAAGCGCACTTCGCCTTTGAGCAAAGTTGTCCACGACACCACGTTATCCACGCGCGGCAGCGCCAGGGCGGTCTGGCCGCGTTTATCCAGAATACGCACGTCGGTAAACGACAAATGGGGGCGCGCGCCCTGCCAGTCGGCCTCGATCTTGCCGATGGTTACCGGCTGCCCGATGGTCTGGCTGGCGGAGACCGTGATGATGCCGCGATAACGTTCGATGTCCGGCAAGATCCAGTAACGCAGCCCCAGCATCAACGCGCCGCCGGCAAACACCAGCAGGGCCGCGCCGACTAACGCAATGCGGGTCAGGTGGCCCAGCCCTTTCCAAGCGAGGCGCAGCGAGGTTTTCAGCATGAAAAATGGCGACCGTGCGGTCGCGCGATCAGGCGAGCCAGAGTATGCATCGAAGGTTCCGGGTCGGGCGAAACCGCATTTTAACTCCAAGAACTGGAGCGGGCGGAGACAACATCGTAAATCTCGTTACGAAGTCTATCGCAGCGTAATACAGTTGCTCCACAAGCAGGCAGAGTGGCTTTGCTGTAAAGGGAATGCAATAGACTTACCGGTAGCGCACGGTCCGGAAACGGCATTTTCTATCGAATGCAATCTGGGGGCGATGTACATGCCCCCGGATTGCATTTATATGAGCCGTGCTTGCTACATCGTTGTTTTTGTTGCGTCAGGTTTTTTGTCGGCGCGCTTGCCGGTTTAACCGGCTTCGCGGCAGATTTTTTTGCTGCCGCCTTGGTTGTTGCTGCCGGTTGCGACTCCACTGGCGCAGGCTGCGTGGCGACGGGAGCCACCGGCTCTCTCGTCAAAGAAGTCGAACGCCGGGCAGCGGCTTCATGCGCTGGTCGAAGGTGAGCGTGTGGCTGCAACCGGCGTGAATGGCTTTGGTCACGATCAGACAATCCGGGAAATCCGTGGCGGTGGTTTCAAAACTATTCAGCGCATTGCGCACGGCGAGCGGCGACTCAAAGGCAATGCTGCTGTTGTCGAGCAGTGCGCGCACGGTACGCGCGATGTCGGCGCGCTCCAGTTCGTAGCTGCGCGACAGAGTCCAGCACAACTCGACCAGCACGATGTCGGATACGAACAACTCCCCGTGTTTCTCCCCGTGCGCATCGAATACCGCCTTGGCTCGCCGGGCCTGCGCCTCGTTGTCGCGGGTAACCAGCCGCACCAGAACGTTGGTGTCAAGCGCGATCATTTGCGCGAACGCTGGTTGCGCGCTTTCATCGCCGCGACGATGCCATCATCCATCGCCTTGATGCTGAGAGGCTTGATTCCGGGGCGGTGCATCAAGCCGAACAGGTTGTCGGAGCCGCGCACCAGCACGCGCACCCGCAGCGTGCCATCCCCCTCCACCTCGAAATCGAGTTTGCTGCCGGTCTCGATGTGGAGTTGGTCACGTATATCTTTTGGGACGGTTACTTGCCCCTTGTCAGTCACTGTCGCAAGCATTGTCTCATCCTGAAATTAATCATCATTCCTTATTCATTGTTCCATGTAAGGAATTTCATGTCAATCAGAATACGCCATCTGAATACGCCTTCACGGCAAGGGGTTAGCCGTGATACCCAGTCGCTTCTGGATTGCGCCAAACAACAGGTTGACGTGCTGGTGCGCGCCCCCGGCAAAACTCAAAACTCATCCGGCGCAATGCCCGTCTGGCATCGCGCACCCCGCGATCACGTCGCCCACCGCCGCCGGGTCGAGCGACGGCGCCTGCGCCAGCACAGCTTTCAGCACATGCGCCAGCAGATCGTCGGGCCGGGTGTTGCGGAACATCCCGCGCGGCGC
>VIKH01000153.1 GCA_008080515.1 Gallionellaceae bacterium
CGGCCTTCGTGACCGGGGCCAATATCGCCATCAACGGCGGTCAACACATGCAGTAACACCGTGATAGTGAGCGCAGGCTGGCGTGGCAGTTGATCAGTTGCCATCGCCTTAGCCTTGCGCGGTGGCCCCACAGTCCGGGGGTTGGAATCACACTCGCCCCACCCTGCGGCTGCACTCTCCCCGGTCAAACCCTGATGGTGATGGTCACGCTTCATGGCACACTGGCACGATGATGCGATACACCGAATAGAGACCGAATGAGCAAACCGATCAAACTGGACATGCGCTGGATTGCCGCTATCGCCATCATCACAGCCGCAGCACTAGCGGGTTATGCCGTCGCCATGCGCAATGGGCATGAGCGCCTGCGCAATGCCGCAGAGCACCGACTCGACATGGTGGGCGTTGGACTTGAGAACGATCTGGCGCGTTACGAATATCTACCTTCATTGCTGGAGATGATGCCGGGTGTCTTCGCTCTGCTGGCAGACACCGGCAACCCGGTCTTGCGCGACGAAGTCAACCGTTACCTGCAAGGCATCAACGCCACCGCTGGTGCGTCCAATTTGTATGTGCTGAACCGCACGGGCATCGCCCTGGCCGCCTCCGACTGGAACGTTCCGGGCACCCCGGTCGGCACAGACCTCTCATTTAGACCCTACGTGAAGGAGGCGCTGGCGCATGGCCGGGGCCGCTTTTACGGTGTTGGAATCACCAGCAAGCGCGCAGGCTATTTCTTGTCCTACGCCTTGCCACGCCAGGGGCCGCAACGCGGCGTGGCAACCGTGAAAGTCAACCTTGAAGAGGCCGAGGCCGCTTGGAAAAAACTCCCCGGCACGGTGCTGCTGGTCGATGAACGTGGCGTGGTGATTCTGTCCTCGCGCGAAGAATGGAAGTTCCGGCCATTGAGCGCGTTGGCAGCGCCGGTGTTGGCCGACATCGCCAGCACGCGGCCCTACGGCGCAGCGACATTGAGACCGCTGGACTGGCGCGTGATGAAGAACCCCTTTGGCAACCAAACGCTGGTCAGCGTGGACGGTATTGGCTATTTGACATCGGAGCGTGCTTTACGTCAGTCCAATTGGCATCTGCTGGTACTCGACGAAGTGGCACCCGTGCGCACAGATGCACGGTATTCTGCCATCACGGCTGCGCTGGGAACGTCGGTGCTGCTGCTGTTGGCGATGGTTCTGTGGCAGCGCCAGCGTGCAATACACCACCAACTCGCCAGCCGAACTGCTCTGCAAGCCGCGCATGACAGCCTCGAAGCCAAAGTCGCAACACGTACCACCGAGCTGCGCAGCACCGTGGAATTGCTGGGCGACGAGGTCGAAGCGCGCAAAGTGATCGAAGCCGATCTGCGGGCCACGCAAAACGATCTGCTGCACGCCGGAAAAATGGCGGCACTGGGACAGATGTCGGCCGGAGTGGTGCACGAACTCAACCAGCCTCTGGGAGCTTTGCGCACGCTATCGGACAACGCTTGCGTGCTGCTCGAGCAGGATCGTCTGGGCGATGTGCGAAACAATCTGCAGCGCATTGCTCACCTGGTGGATCGCCTCGGGCGCCTGACCCACCAACTCAAGGCCTTCGCCTACAAAACCAGTCCGGTGCGTGTGCCAGCGGCCTTGCAGCAAGTTATCGCCAACGCGCAATTCCTGGTCTCGCAGCGCCTGCGCGATAACGGCATCGAACTGGTAGTGCAGGTGCAGCCAGCCGACTTGGCTGCCCTGGCCGACGAAGCCCGGCTGGAGCAGGTACTGGTCAATCTGCTGGGCAATGCCATCGATGCCATGGCCTCATCACCAATGCGATGCCTGCAGGTGGAGGCCAAAGTGGCCGATCTGATGCCAGGTCACTGCCTCATTCGCGTCAGCGACACCGGCCCCGGCATTCGCGCCGATATCCTGGCGCACTTGTTCGAGCCATTTATCACCAGCAAGCCAGTCGGCACCGGCTTGGGGTTGGGATTGATGCTTTCGGCTCATATCGTGCAAGAGTTCGGTGGCAGCCTGAGGGCCTTCAACCTGGAACGAGCAGGTGCCTGCTTTGAAATCGACTTACCATTGAACAACCCACAGGAGATTAAAAGCAATGAGTGACGCAAAGTCCATCCGGGTGATCTTCATCGAAGATGATTCCGATGTACGTGCAGGAAGCGCTCAGGCGCTGGAACTGGCCGGACTTGCCGTCGACGGCTTTGGCTCGGTTGAGGAAGCGCGTGCACGCATACGAATCGGCGTACCGGCAGTTGTGCTGAGTGATGTCAAGCTGCCCGGCATGAGTGGAACCGACTGGCTGAACGAGATCCATGCCATTGATGCTGATCTACCGGTGATCCTCGTCACCGGCCATGGCGACATCGCCATGGCTGTGCACGCGATGCGTCAAGGTGCCTATGACTTCATCGAGAAACCCTTTCCGTCCGAGCACCTGATCGCCGTGGTGCGACGTGCCGCCGAAAAACGCCATCTGACACTGCAAGTGCAAGCGCTACGCGACGAACTGGAAAATTGGCATGGTATCCAGGCGGTGCTACTGGGGCGCTCGGCCCAGATGCAGCAGTTGCGGCGCACCGTGTTGACCCTGGCATCCACGTCGGCGGACGTGGTGATTTACGGCGAAACCGGCACCGGCAAAGACCTGGTGGCGCGCTGTCTGCATGAGCACAGTGACCGGCGCCGCGCCAACTATGTGCCGCTGAACTGCGGTGGCATGTCTGAAGCGCTGGCCGAGAGCGAGCTGTTCGGCCACGAAGTGGGCTCCTTCACCGGTGCTTCGCGTGTGCGCGTCGGTAAGTTCGAGCACGCTCAGGGCGGCACGCTGTTTCTCGACGAAATCGAGAGCATGCCGATGGCCGTGCAAATCAAGTTTCTGCGCGCCTTGCAGGAGCGCAGCATTGAGCGCATCGGTTCCAACAAGGCGATTCCCATCGATTGCCGCGTCGTCGCCGCCGCGAAAGAAGATTTGAAAGTCCTGAGCGACCGGCAAAAATTTCGCGCCGATCTGTACTACCGCATTGGTGTCGCCTTTGTCGATTTGCCGCCGCTACGTGAGCGGCGCGAGGACATTCC
>VIKH01000013.1 GCA_008080515.1 Gallionellaceae bacterium
GGAAGACCAGAACCCGGCACTCAAACAAAACTACGAAACAGCTTTCGAGCTGGATTGACGCAAGCCTGCTCCGATGGAAGCGCCTACGAAGAATATTCTGGGAAACACGGCGTTGACGCTTATCGCGCTCTTCGTCGCTTTTGCGTTTTGCGAAGCCGCAGTCCGGCTGTTGTACAAAAACGAGTCCATGCTGTTCCCGCGCTACCATACCGATTACCAGTATGGGCGATACACCATAAGGGGCGTCCGGCCAAACTCGGAGTATTGGATGACCAGCGCGGACGGTTCATGGAAATACGTTACCAACAGCAAGGGGTTCCGCAACACCAAGGAATTCAGCTACGCAAAACCGGCAAACACGATCCGGGTGTTGAGCATAGGGGATTCGCACACCCAGGGCTACGAGGTGCGCCAGAATTCCACGTTTTCCGCCGTACTGGAACGGTTCCTGAAACACCGCGCGAAGAATGCGGAAGTCATTAATACCGGCGTTTCCGGGTTCAGCAATGCCGAAGAGCTGGTGTTTCTGGAGAACGAGGGGATCAAGTACAACCCGGATGTGGTGGTGCTCGGATTTTTTGCCAACGATTTTGAGGACAACCTCAAGGCCGGGCTGTTCGGGCTCGACAGCCAGAGCGGGCTAACCGAAAAAAAATACCAGCATATACCGGGGGTGCGCATCCAGAATGTGATTTACAGCATACCGGGGGTGCAGTGGCTGAGCGAAAACTCGTATTTCTACTCGCTCCTGTTCAACAATGTCTGGAGCTATTTTGCGTCAAGGCTTTCGCAGGAAGCCGAGTATGCAGTGCCGACCGGAGCGACTTCATCAGAATACCGGAATACATTCAAAGCCGGCGCGATGCGGAAAGCCGAACCCGCAACTTCTGGTGGCATCGCTTCGGCCGGAGGCCGCAACACCCGCCAGGCAGAGGCTATCCGGAAGGCGGGATTCGCGTTGCCGCCAGGCGCACCCGCTGCTTCCAGTTACCCGATTGATCTCGCGGCAGCTCTGGTCGAACGTATGCAGCGGTTTTGCTCGGACCGGGGAATCCGGTTCATTGTTGTAGATATTCCATATGCAATCAGCGGGAACAGTTTCAGGTCTTCCATGCCGACCGCGCTGGCAGAACGACTTGCGGCGGCGCGCATCGAACTTATTGGCAGCCAGTATCTGCTACAGAAATTCGATGGGGCAGCCGAACTGCACGTCCCTCACGGCCACAACCACATTTCCGAGTTTACCCACTCGCTGATAGGCGTGGAAATAGGCCAGCGTTTGCTGGCGCCCGCAAATGTGGCGGAAAACCGGTAATACTCCTGGCGCTAGCCCGGTGCAGCGAAGCGGGCGGCTTGCCGTCCGCGCTTCTTAAAAATGCCGATGTCGTCAAATAGCAAACCCTCTTTCAGGCACCGTGTTCTTCGGTCCGGCTCCTGGACGCTGGCTAGCTATGCTGTAAACCAGGCGCTCCGTTTGGGGGGCAACCTCATTCTCACGCGACTGCTGTTTCCCGAGGCTTTTGGAATGATGGCCATCGTCATGATCGCCTGCTACGGAGTCACTACGTTTGTGGACATGGGGATAACCCAGTCCATCGTCCAGAACAAGCGCGGAAACGAGCCATCATTTATCAACACGGCATGGACGATTCAAATCATGCTGGGCGTGCTGATCTGTGTCGGGCTCAGTGCGCTGGCGATACCCGTAGCAAGGTTTTACGGTACGCCAGAGCTTGCCGCCATGTTTCCCGTAATCGGAATTAGCGCGATCATCAATGGCTTCAACTCGACAAAACTGTATACGGCGCAGCGAAACCTGGAAGCAAAACGGATCGCCCTGATCGAAACAGGCACCTATTCGCTCGGCTTGCTCTTCATAATTTATCTCTCCTGGCTCATGCAGTCGGTTTGGGCGCTGGTTTGGGGGCACGTGATTTCCAATACCCTGAAAATGGCCGCAACCCATCTATTTCTTCACGGCTACCGGAACCGCGTGGCGTGGGATCGGGACGCGGCGGGCCAACTGGTAAAGTTCGGGCGCTGGGTAATGTGGAGCTCCGTCCTGACTTTTCTTTCCGTCGAGGGGGGGAGGCTGATTATCAGCGCCTTGCTCGACATGCGCCAACTGGCGCTGTTCACCCTGGCCAGCACGATGAATATCATGTTCTGGCAAGCCATTCAGCAATTGGCGGGTCGGGTGTTCTTTCCCGCATATGCCGAGGTGTATCGCAACGATCCGAAGCGCCTGCCCGTAGTCATGCTCAAGGCGCGCCTGGCCATCACGTTACCCGGCTGGTGCCTGGCGGTATTTTTCATTTTTTTTGGAACGCGGCTGATGGGGTTGCTGTACGACGAACGTTACCTGGGATCGGGGGCCATGCTGGAATTGCTTGCGGTCGGCTCGCTGGTCGGTTGCATTTGGGGCTCTTACACGGGCGCTTTACTGGCGATGGGCAAGGTTGCGACCATGGCCGCGTTGACCGGAATTCAGATCGTGTGCCAGGTTGCCGGAATGACGCTCGGATACCATTATCTGGGAGCGGCTGGCATCATAATGGGCTTGTCCGCAGCAAGCTGGATCATGTACTGCGCGCAGGCCGTCGTGATGCAACGCAACGGACTCTGGCAACCCAGGTTTGATCTGGCTTTTATGGTCGCTTCGGGATTGGTTATGACGTTCGCTTGGCCCCGCTTGGTTTCAATGACTGTATTCTGAGCTATGCGGATCAACACTATCTGCCCGATCAATATTTCCAGCCTGGGCGGGCCGGGGTACGCTTGCAACCAGCTTTTAGAAGCAATGGCGGCATCAGGCGCTGAAGTAAACCTGTTCGGCGCCTCTTGCGACATCGGCGCACGCAAATCTTTTCACTGTCTTTCGATACCGCTCTGGGCAAAGCCGCTGGGCTACAGGGCGTTCTCCGAAGATGCTTGGGGAAAATATACCGAGTGGCGCTACCGGCGCTCGTTCAAGAAGCAGGATATAGCGTATATCTGGAATTTCACTTCCATTGAAACCTATCGGGCCATCAAATCGGCAGGCCATATCATACTTGCCGAAAACGTAAACACCCACCAGGCAACCAGCAAAGCGATTCTGGAAAAGGAATATCACCGCCTCGGGTTGCGTCCGACGCACGGGATAGACGAAGAGTCCATTGCGCTGGAATCCGCAAAACTGGATCTGGCCGATTATGTGTTCAGCCCGAGCGGCGAAGTGTCCCAATCTCTTACAGTGGCGGGAGTGCCGACCGAAAAAATCTTGCAGTCCAGTTACGGCATCGAACCAAATAAAATTTTGTTGCCGGAAGAAATCGCCAGCCGCAGCCAGCGAACGGAGCTGACCGCCGTATTTTGCGGCAGGATCGGCATACGCAAAGGCGTGCATCTCCTGCTCGAATACTGGGTTAAAGCCGACGTAAAGGGAAAATTGAAACTGGTCGGGAATATTGAACCGAGCGCGAAGCATTTGGTTGAGCCTTATCTGGGCAAACATAACATCGAGCACGTGCCGTTCACGAACAACCTAAAGTCGGTATATCTCGATGCGGACGTTTTGCTATTGCCCAGCCTGGAAGAGGGAAGCCCTTTGGTGACCTACCTTGCCTTGGGAGCCGGACTGCCATCCATAGTGAGTCCCATGGGCGGGGGTGGCGTAATCGGTGACGGACAGGAAGGTCTGATCGCCGAGCCGCACGATGCCGATAAATGGGTGAGTGCTATCCGCAAGCTGTTTTCCGATGCCGAGCTCCGCTCAAGGCTCGCGAACAATGCGTACCGTAAGGCCGAAGTATACTTGTGGAGCAATGTGGGCCGCCGTCGCGTAGAATTGCTGCAAGCATCTCTCGCCAACAGGCCTGACTAACCGTATATGAAAATTCTTGTTCTGGGGGGTAACGGTTTTATCGGCACCCATGTCCTGGATGAACTCCTTGCAGCCGGACACGAAGTCCGCGTGTTTGACCGCAGTCCGGAAGCGTGGCGCAAGCCGTTATCCCACGTCAGCTATTTTCTGGGTGATTTCTCCGACACGCCATTGCTGGGCGAAGCATTGCAAGGGGTGGACGTTGTCGTCCACCTGATCAGCACGACCGTGCCCAGCACTTCCAACTTTGACCCGATCGCCGACATTCAAAGCAACCTGGTAAACAGCGTGCGTCTGTTTCAGCTCATGAAATCGGCGAAGGTGGAGCGTATCGTCTATTTATCTTCCGGCGGCACCGTGTACGGTATCCCTTCCGTTCTGCCGGTGCCGGAAACACACCCGCTCAACCCGATTTGCTCTTACGGCATAGTCAAAGTGGCGATAGAAAAATATCTGGGCATGTTCGAATACCTTTACGGGTTAAAGCCGCTGATCATCAGGGCATCCAATCCGTTTGGCCCCAGACAGGGGCACCAGGGCGTTCAAGGGGTGGTTTCGACCTTCATGCACAAGATTCTGTCGGGCGAAAAAATTTCGATTTGGGGGGATGGAAAGATAAAACGGGATTATCTCTATGTTACCGATCTGGCCAGAATGTGCCGCCTGGCGGCAGAATCGGGCCTGACTGGCGTGGTCAATGCGGGTTTAGGCAAAGGGCTGACTTTGATTGAGCTGGTTCAGATGATAGAAGCCGCTACCGGGAAGAAGGCGGCCATAGAACATATCGCGGCGCGCTCCTACGATGTTCCGGAAATTGTGCTCGACGTTGAAAAAGCCCAAACCTTGCTCGGCTGGAGTCCTGCAATTTCTACGCAGGATGGGCTATCGCTCCAGTCCGGTTGGATGGCCCAGAACATGAAGACCCGGTCATGACCGTTGGGTTCTCGCGCGGTTAATTTCCGCATTATGGTTGGAGGCGATGCTGTTGGATCGTTACCGAGTTTTAATTACAGGAGCAAGGGGCTAGACCGTGGGGATAGAAAATTCTGCACTACACTTTCTGCTGTCATCGCGCAAAACGGGCGTTTCTTTTGCGCGTACCATAACGCTTGGTCGGCAAGACCTGCTTCTCAGGCCTCCCCAATTCAAGGCGTTGCTGCACCAATATGGCCATTGCGCTACAGACGAGGAAGTGGAGCGCATTCTGAAAGAGGCGAACCAGTTCGCCGACCCTCTGTTCCGGGTATTGGGGGCGCAGGTCATAGATTCCATGGATTACTCATCATTTGAAAGCGCCACGGTCGTGCATGACATGAACCAGCCGATCCCTGAAGGCCTAGGGCAGCGCTATTCTCTGGTTTTTGATGGCGGCACTCTGGAGCATGTATTCAATTTCCCGCAGGCAATTCAGAACTGCATGAAGATGGTTGAAGTTGGCGGGCATTTCCTGACGGTCACGCCATGCAACAACATGATGGGTCACGGGTTCTATCAGTTCAGCCCGGAAACTTTTTATCGCGTATTTTGCGAGGACAACGGTTTTCAAGTCGAAAAGATGTACATCAACGAAGGGTGGGGCTCCGGGCCGTGGCTTCAGGTCGCGGATCCCGACAAGATACAGCGCCGTGTCGGGTGTGTTACCGGCGCAGTTACCAACCTGTATGTGCGCGCGCGAAAGACGAGGGATGTGCAGATTTTTTCAGCCATGCCATATCAGAGCGATTACTCAACTATCTGGAATAACCAGCCCAGCCGTGATGGAGGCACCCATCGGCTGGATTTCTTCAATAAAATTCCAGCCCCCCGACCGAGCCTGTTGGAGGCGATGGGGCGATTTTTGCCTGAACCGTTACGGAGCCATCTGCGGATGTACAGACAGTACCGCCGGATGTTGCTGGATATTGATCCGGAAATGTTTCAGGAAATCAAGCCCGATTGAATCACCCCGTTAGTAGAATTTCGGACATGCCAGGAAAATACAGAGTCGCGCCCAAAGAAGATCAGCTTATATCCCGCCACAAATACCATACGCTCGACGGAATCCGGGGCGTTGCAGCTCTGTTGATCGTATTGAGGCACACCGGATCCTATTTTGGAGGGTTTACTTTTGCCGAAAGCTACTTGGCCGTTGACCTTTTTTTTGTGTTGAGCGGCTTCGTTATCGCGGAGGCCTACAACAAACGGATTGCGGGAGGCATGACCCCGCTCGAATTCATGCGAATAAGGCTGATTCGCCTTTATCCGCTGTATCTGCTCGGCGCTATTCTGGGTGTTGTTCACGCGGTAGCAACCATGCTGTTTGGAAGCAATTCCGGCAACTGGCAAGGCCTCGATCTGATAACGGCTGCCCTCTTTGCAATTTTGATGCTTCCATCGCTGGCAACCCCGATGCTTTACCCCATAAACGCCCCATCTTGGTCGCTTTTGTTTGAGCTGTTTTCCAATTGGCTATATGCGATCTTTTTCCCTTTGCTGACGACGGGCAGGTTGCTTATTGTGGTTGCGATTTCTGCGATTGCCTTGAGCGTATTCGTGAATAAAACCGGCAACTTGGATGCTGGGTTTTATTGGGATGATTTTGCTGTTGGCATACCGAGGGTCTTATATTCGTTTGGTGCCGGTTTGCTGGTTCACAAGTTCCGTAACAGTTTTAAGGTGCGCATCCCGTCCTGGATATTGATGACCCTCGTCTTTGCCTTACTTTGCCTGGAACCACCTGCACAGATACGGCCATGGTTTGATATCGTTGCGGTCACCATTCTGTTCCCCGCCATCGTTTACCTTGCGTCGGCCACGGAGCCGAAGTCGGCGCTGGCGTCAAAATGCTACGCTATCTTGGGGTTAACAAGTTACGCGATTTATGTGCTACACGTTCCGTTATCCAAGCTGATGGCTTCCTTGGTTACCAGAGGCACGACATATCAGGTGGAGCAGTTTGCGCCTTATTCCGGAGTGGTATTGCTGTTCGCCCTTGTTCTATTTTCCTGGTGGATAGACCGGCATTATGATCAGCCAACCCGGCGTATTGCCACCAAATATTTTAGCAAGCCGCATTAGAAGCACTAAAGTGTTTGGCTTTGCACGAAATGAAGTATTGCCCACGCGAAATTCAAAAGAAGATAAAATTTGAACCCGCAAATCTCAAAACAGAAAGCTGAAACATGAAGGCAGTCATTCTTGCAGGCGGGTTGGGGACAAGGTTGTCGGAGGAAACTTCCGTGAAGCCCAAGCCCATGGTGGAGATAGGCTACAAGCCGATTCTCTGGCACATCATGAAAATGTACAGCAGCCACGGCATCAACGATTTTGTCATCTGCCTGGGCTATAAGGGCTACATCATCAAGGAGTATTTCGCGAATTATTTCCTGCACTCGTCCGACGTGACCTTCGACATGCAACACAATGAAATGGAAGTGCATAACCGGCATGTGGAGCCGTGGCGGGTCACGTTGATAGACACCGGCGAAGAAACCATGATCGGCGGGCGCATCAAGCGGATCATCGGCTATGTGGGCGGAGAAGATTTTTGTTTGACCTACGGCGACGGGGTTTCGGACGTCAATATCACGGATCTGATCGCTTACCACCGCGCCGAAGGGCGTTTGGCCACGGTGACCGGCGTACAGCCCCCCGGGCGCTTTGGCGCCATCGAGTCGGAGGGAAGCCGGGTTACCGGCTTCAGGGAAAAACCCCAGGGGGACGGCGGCTGGATCAATGGCGGCTTTTTTGTGCTCTCTCCCAAAGTGGTTGACTATATCGAGGGCGACCATACGGTCTGGGAACGGGAACCCATGGAACAACTGGCTTCCGAAGGGCAGCTCTCCCTCTACCGGCACGCTGGCTTCTGGCACCCGATGGACACGCTGCGCGACAAACGTTATCTGGAATCTCTCTGGGAATCCCGCAAAGCCCCCTGGAAGCAGTGGTAAATGGTCCGACGTCGCTGCGACTTTCTGATTATTGGCGGCGGGATAGTGGGGGTGGCGATTGCCGTCGCTTTGGCAGAAAAACACCCCGCCGCCTCGATCATCGTAATCGAAAAGGAAAAGGCGCCCGGCTTCCATGCCAGCGGTCGCAACAGCGGTGTTTTGCACGCGGGTTTCTACTACACCGCCGACAGCCTCAAGGCGCGGTTTACGCAGGACGGCAACCGGGAGTGGACCGCCTTCTGCAAGGCTAAAGGCCTCTCCCTCAACGCCTGCGGCAAGCTGGTGGTCGCCAAGGATGAGCGGGAAGACGCCGTGCTGGACACACTGCTGGAGCGGGGCCTGCGCAATGGCGTGTCTTTGGAGATGTTGTCCGCAGGCGAGGCCAGAAAGATTGAGCCAGCCATAAAAACCTGGAAACGCGCCTTGTATTCGCCGGCAACCGCCGTGCTGGATCCCTTGCAGGTTTTGTCCGCGCTGGTGGATGAAGCGGCGGCGAAGGGGGTGGCTTTCGAGTACGAAGCAAAGTACCTCGGGCTGGACGGCGATGCGGTCAACACTTCTGCCGGTGCCATCCAGGCCGATTATGTGGTGAATGCGGCGGGCTTGTACGCCGACAAGGTGGCGCGGGATTTCGGTTTCAGCGCCGACTATTTCCTGCTGCCGTTCAAAGGGATATACCTCTACGGTTCGGAGGGCGCCGTTCCGTTAAAGACCAATATCTACCCGGTTCCGGACTTGCGCAATCCTTTTCTCGGGGTGCATTTCACTTTGACTGTGGGGGGGCGGATCAAGATTGGCCCAACCGCTATTCCGGCCTTTTGGCCGGAGCAATATGGCGGCATGCAGGGTTTCGTTTTCCAGGAATTCCTTGCCACGTCAGGGCGCCATCTCAAATTGATGATGGCCGGGGATGCCATGTTCCGGGAGCTTGCCGTCGAAGAAATGAAGAAATACTCGCGCCGCTATCTGGTGGAGCAGGCGGCCAAGCTGGCTGAGGGAGTCCGCGGCACCGACTTCAGGCAGTGGGGCAGGCCCGGTATCCGGGCGCAGTTGTTCAACAGCAAGGCCGGGAAGCTGGAAATGGATTTCGTGATCGAAGGTGACAGCAGAAGCATGCACGTCCTGAACGCGATTTCACCGGCCTTCACCTGCTCCCTGCCGTTTTCGCGTTATGTGGTGGATCAGATCAGCCAGCGACTGGCTTAACTTTATGGCGTTTGCAGTACTTTTTATAAACCCGGAGTGAACATGAGAATACTGATAACAGGCAATATGGGTTACATCGGCCCCGTGCTGTACGGCCATTTGCGCAAGGCCTTGCCGGACGCGGAGCTGTGGGGGTTCGATAACGGCTATTTCGCGCACTGCCTGACCAATGCGCGCCATTTCCCGGAGTGCGAGATGAACGGGCAATTCTTCGGCGATATGCGCGCCTTCCCCTACGAGATGCTCGCAGGGGTGGACGCCATCGTTCATCTGGGAGCCATTTCCAACGACCCGATGGGCAATAAATACGAGGCGGTGACCGACGCGATCAATGATCGGGCCAGCAAGGCGATTGCCCGGGAAGCCAAAAAACGGGGGGTGAAAACTTTCGTCTTCGCTTCCAGTTGCAGCATGTACGGGCAGGCGACCGGGGATGCCCGCAAGGAGACCGACAGCCTCAACCCGCTGACCGCTTACGCCAGGTCCAAGGTGGCCATGGAGAAGGAGCTGCAAGGGCTGGCTGACAAGAATTTCAAGGTTACCTCGCTCCGCTTTGCCACGGCCTGCGGGATGTCGCCCCGCTTGAGGCTGGATCTGGTGGTCAACGACTTTGTGGCGGGCGCCATCACCTCCGGCAAGATCACCGTGTTAAGCGATGGCACGCCCTGGCGCCCATTGGTGCATGTCAAGGATATGTCCCGCGCAATCTGCTGGGGCATAGCTCGCGCAACGGACAACGGCGGCGACTTTCTTGCAGTGAACGTCGGCAGCGACCAGTGGAATTACCAGGTGAAGGATCTGGCAAACGCGGTGGCGAGACTGGTGCCGGGCACCGAGGTTTCGATCAACATGGATGCGCAACCCGACAAGCGTTCGTATCGGGTGGATTTTTCGCTGTTCAGGAAATTGGCGCCGAACCATCAGCCGCTGATGACTTTGGATGACACCATCCTGGAGCTCAAGGAGGGTTTGAGCGCCATGAAATTCGCGGACGCCAATTTCAGGCAGTCCAATTTCATGCGCCTGAAAATGCTCGAAGCCCACATCCAGAGCGGCGCTTTGACCGGCAACCTCGAATGGACGATCCGCTGATCGAGCTCGTTGAACATGACGACAAAGTTGAAGCATCAATTCATGGGCCGTTCGTGGTGAGCCTGTCGAACCGCAAACGGCTTTCAGAAAGGTTGTTCACCCTTCGACAAGCCTGTCTTGAGTTTGTCGAAGAGCTCAGGGTGAACGGCTATTTATGCGGCAGCATTTGTGTCGCCAAGTTTAAAAACCACTTGCGCCTATCCTGCGGGTCTGCCATCTGGCGATGCGCCTGAAGGCTAGAGCCGACAAGCTGTATTGAAAGGGGAGCACCATGAAATTCAATCCGACGCCATTAGCTGGCGCATACACCATCGAATTGGAGCGCAAGGGCGATGACCGGGGATTTTTTGCCCGCTTCTTCTGCACGGAAGAGTTTGCAAAGGCGGGCCTGATCAATACCTTTCCGCAAATCAACAATTCGCTGACGAAAAACAAGGGCACCCTGCGCGGCATGCATTACCAGTTGCCGCCCTCGGCGGAAGTGAAAGTGGTGCGCTGCATTCGCGGCAGCCTTTACGATGTGATACTGGATTTGCGCCCGGATTCGGCTACCTTTGGCAAGTGGTTCGGCGAAACCCTTACCGCCGAAAACCGCACCATGATGTATGTGCCACAGGGCTTCGCCCACGGCTTCGTGACGCTGGAAGACGATACCGAAGCTTTTTATCTGGTGTCCTCGATCTATGCGCCGCAACAGGAGCGGGGCGTGCGCTACAACGACCCCGCCTTCGGCATCCAATGGCCGCTCGACCCGGTTGAAATCTCCGAAAAAGACAAAAACTGGCGGGACTTTGACCCGGAGTGGCACGGCATCGAAAGGATGAAGGGTTTGCGATGAAAATCCTTTTTACCGGCGGGAGTTCCTTCACTGGCGCCTGGTTCATCCAGGAACTGGCCAAGGCGGGGCACGAGGTTCACGCTACCTTTACCGCGCGCGCCTTGGCTGAGTACCAGGGTGTCAGGGCGGAACGTGTCCGCTTGCTGATGGATTGCTGCACCCCGCTTTGGGATTGCGCTTTCGGCCAGGATAAGTTTATCGAACTGGCCGGCAAGGGTGGCGGCTGGGACGTGCTTTGCCACCACGCCGCCAACGTGACCAACTACAAAAGCCCGGACTTCGATATCGGCGCCGCCTTGTCGGCGAACACCTTGAACGCAAGGCGTGTGCTCGAAGCCCTCAAGCAATCCGGTTGCCGCAAAATGGTGCTCACCGGCAGCGTCTTTGAACAGAACGAAGGCATGGGAGAACAACCCCTTCGGGCCTTTTCCCCATATGGCTTGTCAAAAGGCCTGACCTCGGAGGTTTTCAAATACTGGTGCCAGCATTACGGGATGGCGCTGGGAAAGTTTGTCATACCGAACCCGTTTGGCCCTTACGAGGAACCGCGCTTTACCACCTACCTGGCCAAGACCTGGCTGCAAGGTAAAAAAGCGGGCGTCAATACCCCGGCATACGTCCGTGACAACATCCATGTATCCCTGCTGGCGCTGGCATACCGGGCGTTCGTTGAAAAACCGTCCGGGGAGGCAATGTTTGCCAGGACAAATCCCTGCGGCTACGTGGAGTCGCAAGGGGCGTTCGCACAGAGGTTTGCGGCAGAAATGACGGCGCGTCTGGGCGTGCCCTGCCAACTGGGGCTGGCTGACCAGCAGGTTTTTGAGGAGCCGAGGATCAGGATCAACCATGACGATGTGGACGGCAAGGGCATGGGGTGGAGCGAGAGCGCATCTTGGGATGAACTGGCGGACTACTATCTGAAGAGGCTGAAGGCATGAGTTTGCTGGTGGTCATCACCTCGTACCGGGCCAAGGGATTGACGCTGGATTGCCTGAAATCGCTCGAGGGCGAGGTCAAGGCCAACCCGGGAATGCGGGTGGGGATCTGCGACAACGGCAACGAGGACGATACCGCCCAATATCTGGAGAGCGCGATCCGGGAAAATGGCTGGCAGGAATGGTGCTACCTCAGAACCGTCATGCCCAATCGCGGTTTTTCGGGTGGCAACAACGTTATCCTGCGCGAAGCGCTGACGGGCGGCGATGTCCCTGCTTATTTTCTATTACTGAATGCCGATACCATTGTGCATCCGGGAACCATCCGCTATTTGCTGGAGATGGCGGATCAAAAAAAGAAAGTCGGCATTTTCGGCCCGTGCCTGGTAGATGGAAACGGCGTTCCACAGACCAGTTGCTTTCGCTTCATCTCGCCCGTCAGCGAAATGATCCGGGCGGCGAAAAGTGGCCCGGTCACGCGCTTGCTGTCCAACTGGGAAGTTCCCATGCACCCCCTGCCTGCCACAGCCATCGAGCCGGACTGGGTGTCCTTTGCCTGCGCCCTGATCCGCAAGGAAGTATTCTTTGACATCGGCGTCCTCGATGAAGGGTATTTCCTGTATTTCGACGATGTGGATTATTGCCGGTCGGCAAGGAAGGCGGGCTGGGGCATACTTCATGCACCCGATGTCCGGGTTGTTCATCTCGAAGGCCAGAGCAACGTCGTGCCCGAATACGCGAAAAAAAGAAAACGCCGCCCCGCTTACTGGTATGTTTCCCGCAGTTGGTATTTCTCGAAATTCTATGGGAAAGCCGGACTGGTCGCCGCCAACTTGATGTGGATATTCGGAAGGGCGGTATCGCTTTTGCGGGAAATGCTGGGCAACAAACAGCCACACGTCTGCGAGGCTGAATGGCTGGACAACTGGAAGGGATTATTTTTAAGAGTCAAGCCCAGGGTCGCCCTGACTCCAAATTGATCTGCTCCTTAAACCGGCTTTGCCAAAGTAAGACTCGTTAAACATTACAGGAGGAATAGATGGGTGAGATCGTTAAGCTTCTTAAGTATTATGTGACATTGCTTATCCCGAAGTTTTTGATAATGGGGGTAATTAGAAAGTTTTCCATTGGAAGCTACGAGTTTCGTTTGAAGATGGGCGTGGTAGATCGGCCACATTACGGTTATTGTGTGTTGAACGCAGCGAAACTGGCGAAGGAGTTGAAGCATGACAGGATTTGCGTTGTTGAGTTTGGCGTCGCTGGCGGCAACGGGCTGCTTAATCTTGAGTACCATGCACAGGAAGTTGAAAAGTTGCTGGGTATTAAAATTGATGTGTATGGGTTTGATACTGGAGAGGGGCTGCCAACTTTGCTCGATTACAGGGATCTCCCCTATCATTGGAAGCCAGGTTTCTTCAAGATGGACGTACCCAAGCTGCAATCAAGGCTGAAAAAAGCAAAATTGATTATCGGCAATATCTCCGAGACATCAAAAACTTTTTTTAGGGATCACAACCCGGCACCGATTGCTGCCATGTTTCAAGACTTTGATTTCTATTCCTCCACAGAAAAAGCGCTAAAAATGCTCGATGAGGATGACAAATATTTCCTGCCCAGGGTTTACTGTTATTTGGATGACATAATCGGTTCAGAAGTCGAACTCTACAACGACTACACGGGTGAGCGCTTGGCTATAAATGAGTTTAACGCATCACACCCATTCAAAAAATTCAGTCCGGCTTACCACCTCATCACGAGGGCAAATACCCAGACCTGGCACCATCAGATTTTCATCTATCACAATTTCCAGCACCCTAAATATAACGATTTTGTGAGTATAGAAAATCAACAACTACCGAATGGTTAAAACCCGTCCGCAGGTCAACGCAACTCACGAAGTTGCCGGTATTTATGTTTGTTCGTAATTGCTGTTTCCTTGGGTGTGGCGAAGCGCGGAAAGAATGGAACATAAAAGAGCCTGTTCACGATACTCAAGCCGGGAGGTTTCGAGCTCATGATTCATCCGTCACACTTCTTCACGCTCGCCCGGCTACCGGAATGAAATATTCTGGATCAGGCATCACACCATGCATGAAGACCAGAACACAATTGCATCAGTTGGGCTGGTAGCCATCGGCCGCAACGAGGGCGAACGCCTGCGCAAATGCCTCCTGTCCGTGGTGGAGCAAGCGGGAACCGTCGTATATGTTGATTCCGGTTCGAGCGACGGTTCAGTGGAAATGGCGCGTGCGCTCGGGGTCGAAATGATCGGCCTGGACATGGCGGTTCCCTTTACCGCTGCCAGGGCGAGAAACGAAGGATTCCGCCGTTTGCTCGCAGTTGCCCCCAAGCTGCGCTACGTGCAATTCGTGGATGGAGACTGCGAGGTCAGGCCTGGGTGGCTGGGCAAGGCCGCTCAATTTCTCGATGAACGTGCCGATGTTGCAGTAGTTAGCGGTCGTTGCCGCGAACGTTTTCCAGACCACTCTATCTACAATATGCTGTGCGATATCGAATGGGATGCGCCGGTGGGCCAGGCGAAGGCCTGCGGCGGCAACGCGATGATGCGGGCCGACGCGCTGAAGCGCGCTGGCGGCTTCCGCGATGGCCTGATCGCGGGCGAGGAGCCGGAACTTTGCGTCCGGCTCCGGGCAGCAGGCTGGAAAATATGGAGACTGGGCGACGAGATGGTGCTGCACGATGCCGCGATCACGCGCTTCGGGCAATGGTGGAAGAGGGCGGTGCGCGGCGGTTACGCCTGCGCGGAAGGCCGCTTTATGCATGGCGCGCCGCCGGAGCGGTACCGGGTCAAAGAATCGCGGCGCATCTGGGCTTGGGGTTTGGGCGTCCCGGTGCTTGCAGCGTGCCTGTCTGCCTGGTTGGGGCCGTGGGGTTTGGCGCTGTTGCTGGCCTATCCGGCGCAGTTCGTGCGCCTCGCTTTGCGTGGCACGCGAAGCCGGCGGGAAAACTGGTGGCACGCTTTATTTCTGGTGCTTGGCAAGTTTCCCGAAGCGGCGGGGCAGTTAAAATTTTTATATCACAGACTGTCGGGAAAATCGGCGCGGTTGATCGAATACAAATAAACAAATGTACGAATCATTCTACGGCTTGAAGGAAAAGCCCTTCTCCATCCAGCCCGACCCGGATTTTCTGTATTTTGGCCGCCGCCACTCCCTCGCTTACGCGATGCTGGAATTCGGGGTTCAGAACGGCGCGGGTTTCTCGGTAATCAGCGGGGAGATCGGCTGCGGCAAGACCACGCTGATCCGCCACCTGCTTAACCAGTTGGGCCGCAACATCGTGGTGGGGCTGGTAAATAACACCTCGCCGGATATCGCCGACTTACTGGAATGGATCATGATGGCCTTCGGCTTGCCCTACGAGGGAAAATCCAAGGTGGCGCTGTACGATGCCTTCCAGCGTTACCTGATCGAACAATATGGCGCAGGCAAAACCGTGCTGCTGATCGTGGATGAAGCGCAGAACCTCAGCACTGGCGCGCTGGAATCCCTGCGCATGTTGTCGAACATCAACGCCGACAAGCACCAGTTGCTCCAGATCATTCTGGTGGGGCAGCCGCAACTGCGCGACCTGCTCAAGCGGCCAGAACTGAAGCAGCTCGCCCAACGCGTCGCGGTGGATTTCCACATCACCCCGCTTTCTATTGTCGAGGTGCAGAGCTACATCGAGCACCGCCTGAAAACCGCCGGGAGGGAAACCCCGCTGTTCACCTCGGCGGCCTGCGCCATGATCGCCACGGCCAGCCAGGGCATCCCGAGGAGCATCAACATCCTGTGTGATAATGCCTTGGTTTACGGGTTTTCCGACGAGGCCGAGCGCATTGACCTGGCGCTAGTCAAAGACGTGCTGAACGACAAGTCAGAATTTGGCGCGCTGTAGGGCGCGAATTGATCGAACGAATCCGGAATAATTAAATTTTTTATGCCTCTGAACCATTTTCAGGCTAACGCGCCACCGGGTCGCTTCCCCCTTTGAAAAAAGCGTCTTGAGAATCGTTTAGAGGTATAAATTTTTTGAGGTAACCCCATGGAAGCCGAACAACTCAACACCATCATCAACCGGTTGCAGGATCTGCGCGCACGCGCCAGCGAGTTGCGGAGGTATCTTTGACTTTGATGCCAAGCAGGAGCGGCTCGCGGAAGTCGTGATTCTCGCCGAAGACCCGGCCATCTGGCAGGACAGCAAACGCTCTCAAGAGCTGGGACGCGAGCGCAAGATGCTGGAAGGCATCGTTCTCACGCTGAGTCGGCTCGACCAGAACCTGAACGATGCCGCCGAGCTGCTGGAAATGGCGCAGGCGGAAAACGACGATGCGGGCCTGCGCAGCATCGCGGATGATTTGCAGCAAATGGAGGGCCAGGTGGCGGACATGGAATTCCGCCGCATGTTTTCCGGCGAGCTGGACGCCAACAACTGCTTCGTGGACATCCAGTCCGGCAGCGGCGGCACCGAGGCGCAGGACTGGGCTTCCATGCTGTTGCGCATGTACCTGCGCTACTGCGAGCGCAAGGGCTTCGGGGTCGAAGTGCTGGAAGAATCGCCCGGCGAAATCGCGGGCATCAAAGGCGCCTCGATCAAGGTGACCGGCGACTATGCCTACGGCCACCTGCGCACCGAGACCGGCGTGCATCGGCTGGTGCGCAAATCCCCGTTCGATTCCGGCAATCGCCGCCACACCTCGTTCTCCAGCGTGTTTGTTTACCCGGAGGTGGACGACTCCATCGAGGTGGACATCAACCCCGCCGACCTGCGCGTGGACACCTACCGCGCCTCCGGCGCGGGCGGACAGCACATCAACAAGACCGATTCGGCGGTACGCATCACCCACCTGCCCACCAACATTGTGGTGCAATGCCAGAGCGATCGCTCGCAGCACCGCAACCGCGCCGAAGCGATGGCGATGCTGAAATCGCGCCTGTACGAAGCCGAGTTGCGCAAACGCCAGGCGGAACAGCAGAAGCTGGAAGACTCCAAGACCGACATCGGCTGGGGCCACCAGATCCGCAGCTACGTGCTGGATCAGTCGCGCATCAAGGATCTGCGCACCAACGTGGAAATCGGCAATACCCAAAGCGTGCTGGACGGCGATTTGGACGATTTTATTTCAGCGAGCTTGAAGCAGGGCTAATGCCGGTTGCAAGCCGTGTGCCGCGTGACAAAAAGCAACTCGCGCTAGCTGCGACCCGTTTCATCAATAGACCATCGAGGCATGTTTACCGCCAGCCGCCACACACTTTACCCCGGAAGAACGATACCGGATTTACGCCTTGAAGAAGGTGGGGTACCAGAATGGCAGCAGGTTTTATAAATGCGCCCAACTATCCTTACTGCAAGAACCACCAAACTATAGCTGCCAGATATGCCGAGTTATTTTTTCGTTCTTGCCCTCGCCTCGACGGTCTTCTTCTTCGCTTACCGGCCCGCATGTATTTTCTCGGAAGCCGATGACTTTACCCGAAGAAGGAATCTTTGGCTGATTCTGACCCTGGCCGCATTTTTTTCACCTAATTTCTGGGTTTATGCATTCATTGCCGCATCGCTGCTGGTCTATACAAACAGAAGAGAGAGCAATCCGGTCGCGCTGTTTTTTTTCATCTTGTTTGTCGTACCGGATGGGTTTGTCCAGATACCGGGAATAGGTTTGCTGGAACACTTGTTCGTGCTGTCCTACCCCAAGATACTGGAATTGATTATTTTATTGCCCGCATTTTTTTTCCTACGCCGACAGGGTGACACCCCCCCTTTCGGTCGTTTGTGGACCGATAAAATTTTATTTGGCTACCTCTTGCTCAACGTTGTACTTTTCACTCGCGATACCAGCATAACCAACACGGTACGCCACACCTTTTATCTGTTTACCGGTGTATTTCTGCCTTATTTCGTTATTAGCCGCTCGCTGAAAAACTTGCCCGCCTTTCGGGATGCACTGTTCAGCTTTGTTGTGACCACCATGGTGCTTGCCATCATTGCCCTATTCGAATTCGGCAAGTTTTGGCTGCTCTATACGGATATGCTTAATACGCTCGAATTGAGAGAAGCGATGACGTTTTACATTCTTCGCGACGGGATGCTCAGGGTGGTCTCCGCTGCCGGTCACCCAATTATTTTGGGATTTATTTTAGTCATAGGGATCGGTTTTTACCTGTTTTTGCAGCGCTCCATCCCACAAAAATTTGTCCGCTTGCTTGGCTTGGTGTTGCTAGTGGCCGGTTTAATCGTTTCCTTGTCGCGCGGGCCGTGGACAGGGGCGGCAGTGTTACTGATCGTTTTTTTTGCGGCCGGTCGCAACCCCGTTCGCCGCCTGATGGTCTCCGGGTTTGCCGCGTTGATTACCTTCGCTTTGCTCGCCGTGCTCCCCAAAGGGGAAAAATTATTAAACTTACTGCCCTATATTGGAACGGTTGATCAGCAAAATATCGAGTACCGCGAGAGGCTGATCACCAACTCCATGATCGTGATTCAGCGCAACCCATGGTTCGGTTCCACCACTTTTCTCGAAACGCCCGAGATGGAGGCCATGCGCCAGGGGGAAGGTATCATAGATGTCGTTAATTCATATCTCGCCATAACCTTGGGATCCGGCTTCGTGGGCCTCGGGTTGTTTGTCGGTTTTTTTACCCTCACGCTTCTGGGGATTTACCATGCCATGCGTTCCATTCCCGACAAGGACAGCGATGAATACCTGCTTGGCCAAACATTGCTGGCCACCTTGCTGGCAATTCTGTTCACCATCACCACTGCCAGCAGCATCCTGAATGCCCCTCTCGTGTATTGGTCTGTGGCCGGAATTGGGGTGGCATACGCCCAGATGATCCTGAAAAACCCGGGTGGAAACGACCGCCCAAGCGCGGCCCCTCATCCCTGACCCTTAAGCGCTCTTATCCCAGATCGTCCATTAGGCCGGAAGCTCGTCATTCCCGCGCAGGCGGGAATCCAGATAATAAATAAACCCCGCGCAGCGGGCCAGCACCAAGATTTTGTCCGCGCACCCACAAGGGGTAGGCCATGGTTGCCTCGAAGATGTTCTCGCCCCCTGTGGGGGTAAATCCGATAGATCGGCAACAACCACGCGCTCGCGGAGTATTTGTCTCGCTGGATTCCCGCCTGCGCGGGAATGACGGCGCTAATGGATTATTCGGGCTTATAGCGCTTCCTGATCCAGATCGAAGGCCTTGTGCAGCACCCGCACCGCCAGTTCCATATATTTTTCGTCTATCACCACGGAAATTTTTATTTCCGAGGTGGAGATCATCTGGATGTTGATACCTTCCTCGGCCAAGGTACGGAACATCTTGCTGGCAATGCCCACGTGCGAGCGCATGCCGACGCCGACCACCGATACCTTGGCGATCCTGTTGTCGCCCGCCACCTCGCGCGCGCCGATGTGTTTCTGCACCTGACTTTTCAGGATGCCCATCGCCTTGTCGAACTCGTTGCGGTGTACGGTGAAGGAAAAATCGGTAGTGCCGTCCAGGCTGACGTTCTGGATGATCATGTCCACGTCAACGTTGGCATCGCTTACCGGCCCGAGGATCTGGTAGGCGATGCCCGGTTTGTCCGGCACGCCCCGCACGGTGATCTTGGCCTCGTCGCGGTTGAATGCGATGCCCGAAATAATTGCCTGTTCCATTTTGTCGTCTTCCTCAAAAGTAATCAGCGTACCATCTCCCTCTTCCTCGAAACTGGAGAGCACGCGCAGCTTGACCTTGTATTTTCCGGCAAACTCGACCGAGCGGATTTGCAGCACCTTGGAGCCGAGGCTGGCCATTTCCAGCATCTCCTCGAAGGTGATGCTCTTCAGGCGGCGCGCTTCCGGTACCAGGCGCGGGTCGGTGGTGTACACGCCGTCCACGTCGGTATAGATCTGGCATTCATCGGCGCGCAGCGCTGCGGCGATGGCCACGCCGGTGGTGTCGGAACCACCGCGTCCCAGCGTGGTGATGTTGCCCCTTTCGTCCACCCCCTGAAAGCCTGCCACCACCGCTATGTGGCCGTCGTTCAGCGCAGCGCGGATATTCTGCTCATCTATGTTGAGGATGCGCGCCTTGGCGAAAGCGCTGTCGGTGAGAATTCTGATCTGGCCGCCGGTGAAGCTTTTGGCTTTCAGCCCCAGCTCCAGCAGCGCCATGGACACCAGCCCGATGGTCACCTGCTCGCCGGTGGAAACCACCACATCCAGCTCGCGCAAATCGGGTTGCGGCTGGATTTTTTTCGCCAGGTCAATCAGCCGGTTGGTCTCGCCGCTCATCGCCGAAACCACCACCACCACCTGGTGGCCGTGCGCCTTGTATTTCGCCACGCGGCGCGCCACCGCCTGGATGCGCTCCGGACTACCGACCGAAGTGCCGCCGTATTTCTGAACAATTAAAGCCACGATATTCCCGCGTTAGTCTAAAAACAGGGCGGCATTTTAACCCAGGCGTACTCAAAAAACGAGGCTAAGCCTCTTCCAATATGAAATGAGTCTGAAGCCCGAGCGTATTTCCAACGAGAAATGAG
>VIKH01000014.1:0-14926 GCA_008080515.1 Gallionellaceae bacterium
GCGGCGAGCGAAGAATTATCCGAGGCACCCCCGACTCTATTCGCTGAATTTGCTGTCGCACCGGAACCGGCCAGGGAAATCCCGCCAGCGGAAGTTGTCGAGCAGAAAGGGCCGAAGGAAACTGACACCGAACTGAAAGCGGCGGCTGAACGGAAGTCGCAGCAGGAAGCGGGGGCCGCGCACGCCAATGCCATGCATGAGATGGCGCGGCTCAAGGCGGAAGCGGTCGCCAAAGCGGAGATGGATGAGGCCACACGCAAGATGGCGGAAGAGCAGGCCAAGGTATGGGCGGAGGCCGAACAGCGCGCCAAGGCGCTGGCGGAAGCGCAGGCGCTGGTACAGGCCGAAAGTGGGGCGCCGCCTTCAGCTCGACCCGAAGCCTCGGCCAAAGCCGCCGCCCCTGTTCCAAAAAAACAGCGCAAACCGTTGCCGCTGGGCAAGATGGCCGCCGGTTTGCTTGTCCTGCTGCTGGTATCGGTTGCCGTGCTGCCCTATCTGTGGCCGATGCAGGATTCCGCCGCAAAAATAGAAAATATCCTTTCACAGCAATTACGGCAAAAAGTGCGGATCGGAGACATGAAAGCGTCGTTGTTGCCTTTGCCAAAAATCGAACTGAAAGATGTGTCGGTAGGTGAAGCGCAGGAACTGAAAGCGGGGAGCGTGGTATTGAATTTTGGAATCGGTGCGCTATTTGCCGAAACCAAGCCGATCAGCAAAGCAGAAATTGGCGATCTCGCGCTCGCTGCCGCGTCTCTCGATAAGGCGCTGGGGTGGTTGCAGGCTGCTGGCGGCGACGCGCGATACCCGGTCTCGCAGATGGTATTGCAGCGGGCTCGCGTTGTCGGCGAGAACCCCAACCTGCCGACGGTTAACGGCAGCGCCGATTTGGATGCGCAGGGGCATATTACCAAGGTCGCTTTGAGCAGCGAGGACGGTAAGCTCGGCATCGAGCTCAAGCCGCAGCAATCGCGCTGGCAGATCGCGCTGAACATCCGGGAAAGCAGCCTGCCGCTGTTGCCGGAGATGCAGTTCGACGAGCTGAATGCTAAAGGCGAGGCAACCGGGAGCGAGATCAGTTTCAGCGAGCTCGATGGGCGCTTGTACGGCGGCATGGTGATGGGTAACGCCAAACTGAGCTGGCAAAAGGGCTGGCAGTTGCAGGGGCGCGTAACCGTCAAGGCATTGGAACTGCAAAAGGCATTGCCGCAGTTCGGCATCAGCGGGGAAATGGACGGCGATGCCAGCTTTGCACTGAATGGCGAAAAGCTGGCGCAGCTAGCCAGCACAGTCGGGGTAAATGGCAGTTTCGTAGTGAAAAAGGGCGCCATCAACAATATGGACGTGGTAGAAACCGTCACGTCGAGCCGCCAGGGCGTAGCGGGTGGCCGCACCCATTTCGACGAGTTGACCGGCTTGTTGCAGGCCGACGGCACCGGCCAGCATCTCCGGCAGATCAAAATTGCGGCCGGGGTGATGAGCGCGAACGGCTCGGTTGACGTCAGCCCGGGCAGGCAATTATCCGGGCGGCTGAACGTGGATTTGAAAATGCGCGCCGGGTTGGGCAGTGTGCCGCTGGTGCTGGCCGGAGAAGCGGGCAAGCCGTCGCTGCGCGTGGGGCGCTGACAGGCCGACGCAACGCAAGCTATTTTCCCAGCAGCCCGCTCAAGGCAGAAAAAAGCCCCGGTTTTTTCGGCTGGCCGGTCGCTTCGATTGATCCGGGATGAGAAACAACCTGGCTGGCGGGCGCTTTGGCGCTATCTGCTTCTGTTGTTGCAGCGGGTTTGCCCATGCCCAACATGCTCCGCGCGGCTGAAACCTGTTCGGCGAAGCGCTCCAGAAAATTCCGGCAATCCTCCTGCGACATCGCCAATCGCCTTGCCGACGCGACATTGTCCCACGCGGTTATTTTGGCGGATCCCCTTTCCAGCGGGTTGGCGACCGCAACTACATCCGCGTAGTCCGCAGGGGTCGTGTTCCCCTCGCCGCGATGGAAATCCTCGTGATCCGCAGCCGCATCAATCAGATCTTGCGGGAAATTCCAGCTCTTCAGCAGCCGCATGCCGGCTTGCTCGTGGCATTTTCGGATGAGCGACTCCAGGGTTTCGGCATCAGGCGACATGCCTTTTTTTGCGGCGAACAGGCAAACGGGTAATGCGCCGATATCGTGGACAAGCCCCGCCATCATGGCGTGCTCGGGCTGGAGGTGTTTCTGGCGCTGCGCAATGACGTAGCTGATTGCGGCAACCCCGCGGCTATGCTCCCAGAACAACTTCAAGCGCTGGTTGATAACCGGGTTGGCCGAGCGGAACATCTCGCCCACCGTAAGGGCGAGAACGGTGTTATGCAACAAGCGGTAGCCCAGCCGCGATACGGCATCTTTTACGCTGGCTACCGGGGGTTTGTCGGAAAATGCCGCGCTGTTGGCCGTCTTGATGACCTGGGCGGCAATGATGGGATCGCCCGAAACGGCAAGCACGATCTGGCTGGCCGATACGTTCGGGTCGTCAATCAGCTTGCGGAGCTTGAGCGCGGCATCCGGCAAGGTGGGCAGTGCCAGCTCTTTGCTGTCAATGCACGCCAGCAACTCTTCCAGAAATGATTGCTGTTCGGACGGCGCCATTGCGCTTCCTCAAGCCAGCGCTTTGGCGATGCGGCCTATCGCGCTCTGCAAATTCTCCATCGAGGTGGCGAAAGACAGGCGCATGTAGCCCTCGCTGCCGAAAGCCGAGCCGGGCACCACCGCCACGCCCGCCTGTTCCAGCAAGTACTCCGATAGCGCCAGGTCGCTGGCTTCCTTGAGCACGCCTTTCCTGTGCAGCGCCGCAATGGCTCCGCGCGCGTCCGGGAAGGCATAGAACGCACCACCCGCCATGATGCACTGTACGCCGGGTATCTTGTTCAGCTCGCTCACCAGGAACGCATGTCGCTCGCGGAACGCTTTCACCATCGGCGCGATGCAGCCCTGGTCGCCGTTCAAAGCCGCTTCCGCCGCCATCTGGGAAATCGAGGTGGGGTTGGAGGTGCTTTGCGACTGCACGTTCTCCATCGCGGTGATGATGTTCTCGGGGCCTGCCGCATAGCCGATGCGCCAGCCGGTCATGGAATAGGCCTTGGAGACGCCGTTCAGCACCATGGTGCGCGGATAGAGATCCGGGCATGCGTTCAGGATGTTGGCAAACTTCGCATCGGTGAGCGCGACGTGCTCGTACATGTCGTCGCTGGCGATCAGGATGTCCGGGTGCTTGCGCAACACCTCACCCAGCGCTTTCAAGTCCTCCAGGCTGTACACCGCGCCGGTCGGGTTGCTCGGGCTGTTGATCACCACCATCCGGGTTTTCGGGGTAATCGCCGCAGCCAGTTGCGCGGCGGTCATTTTGAAGCCCTGCTCGATGCCCGCCTCCACGATCACCGGCTTGCCCTCGGCGATCAGGACGATGTCGGGATAGGACACCCAGTAGGGGGCGGGAATAATCACCTCGTCGCCGCGATTGATTACCGCCAGCGCCAGATTGAAGAAACTCTGTTTGCCGCCGCAGGAAACCAGTATCTGTTTCGCCGTATAGTCCAGCCCGTTGTCGCGCTTGAATTTGGCGATGACGGCCTGCTTGAGCGACGGCGTTCCGCCCACGGCGGTGTATTTGGTGAAACCCTTGTTGATCGCCGCGATGGCGGCATCCTTGATGTGCTGCGGCGTGTCGAAATCCGGCTCGCCCGCACCCAGCCCGATGATGTCCTTGCCTTCGGCTTTCAGTTTGTTGGCGCGCGCGGTGACGGCGAGAGTGGGAGAGGGTTTGATGGCTTGTACGCGGGTAGAAAGTTCCAAGATCGTTCCTTGCAGTAATTTTCGCAGGCGCGAATTATACCCGTGTCGCCGGGAAGAGGGGGTGGCGCGAGGGAAGCCCCGGAAGGGCGTTGCGTCCCGCAGATCACAGATGCGCGATTGATGCCGCCGTCTTCCACCTGCTCTGGAAGCACCGCGAGGAAGACATCAACATGAGTTCTGTCTGGGAATGCTCGCGTAATGACGTTGCCTCCAATATCGCGGTTTTTGTGGCGGCAGGCGGCGTTTGGCTCGCTCACTCCGGATGGCCGGACATTTTGTTGGACTGGCGCTTGCGATGCTGTTCCTGAAGTCAGCAGTAAAAGTTCCGAAGAGGGCCATAGCCGAACTGGGGCAGCCTGTTGCCTGACATCAGAAATCTAGCCCGCTACACTCATCTGACTAACTCAGCGCCCAGACTCATCGTTTTGGTGTACTCGAAGAGATATATGGGCACTGGGAAGATTCTATTTTTCTGGATTAACGCGCAAGCGCATCCAACTAAAACAACCAGTACCTAAACCAAATCCATTGGCACGACGCCATTCAATCCAATTGAAAGAGTGACCTAAAGCTCCTCCTGAAGAATTACATTGCAGGCAAAGTGGTTGCAGATTATCAATCGAATCAGAACCACCCCCGCTAATTGGAATGATGTGGTCTTTGGTTGGGCCGCCAATGGGATAGCACCCGCATCTCACGCACCGATAATCAAATTCTTCTAAAAGGGTAATCCACTGTTTTTGTGTATGAGTACCTTTTTTACGTGCAGACTGCATTCTGCCAGCTCTAATTAGAGAGGCATAATCAATTTCTCTCCTCTTGCCATTAAAAACATCATCACGTTCGTCAAGTAATTCTTGGATTTCAAGATCATTAGATACTCGTTCAAGATCATCTTTAGTGATGGTCATTCGACCGCCACCAAGCGTACGCGCCTTCTCTGCGGCGGCGGCATAGACTCTCATCGAGTGGTCGCGTGCTTGTGCGAGTAGTGCAGGGTCTTCAAAGTTCTTTTTTTACTCATGACGTTCCTTCATTTTAAGACTCCGGACAGCAATAGATATTCCAAGAAATGGGGCGTTAGTTTGATAGCTCGACCCATATGAGAAAGTCATCGAGATCGTCAACAAGTCGCACAAGACTTAGCATCACTTCTGGTTGATCGCCCAAAGAAATAATGCGCCCACCCCCATTAGAAACAGTGTTGTTTTTTGCTCCTGCTCTTTTTGCTGTGTTGCTTTCTTGTTGTACTCTGATATAGCAATTTCACGCGCTTGAGAAAGAGCTAAATTGGGCTCACTAAATACAGGAATATACTTTAGGTTGCCAATAAATCCCGGCAACTTGAGTCCTTCAGTCAATACTAGTGGAAGGATTGTTTTCTGTAGAGCACTTGCACGACCAATTTCTTGAGACACCCAATCAGAGTCTCGCGCATTCTCGCTCCAAAGAACAACAAACAAGTCACAATCCTGTATTGCTTTGGAAATTTCTTTTGGTAGCTCTTGACTTGGGAGTACAGAGTGCTCAGCAACAAATATGGTTACTGGTGTGTTAGCAAGCTGTTGCCGCAGCAAATTGACTTGGTCTAGATCGTGAGTGGAATAGCTGATAAATATCTTAAAGTTCATAATGGTGACTTTCAGTTAATTTAGACTCTGAGGTGTAAGCTTGCTCTTATTGAATCCTCCCGTTCAGGTAACATGGGGGACTACGGATACATAGAGCCGATTTATAGACACAATTCGCTTCGTTGAATCACAACATCTTACTGACGCGCTTGATGCCGCCATCTTCCGCGCTGGTTTCGCTGGCGAAGCCGAGCCGGGCCATGAGCTTCAACATGCTGCTGTTGTTCTTGAGCACATCGCCTTCCATAACCTTGAGCCCCTTCGAGCGCGCGGCATCCATCAGCACCGTCATCAGCTTCTGGCCCAACCCTTTGCCGCGCATGCTGTCGGCGATCACGATGGCGAACTCGCAGGTTTCGCCGTCCGGGTTGGTGGCAAAGCGCGCCACCCCCAGCTCGGTTTCCGCCCCGCGCTCTTCGGTCACGGCAACCAGCGCCATTTCCCGGCTGTAATCTATCTGGGTGAAGCGCACCAGCATGGTCGGGGTCAGCTCATGCACGGTGTTCATGAAACGGAAATATTTGCTCTCCTCCGACAGGTCGCGCACGAATTCCTGTTCGAGCTCGGCGTCTTCCGGGCGGATCGGGCGGATAGTGATGTCGGTGCCGTCGGCCAGTTGCCATTGGCTCACCAGGTGGGCGGGGTAGGGGTAAATCGCCATGTGCGCGTAGCGGTCGGCACCGGGCTGGCGGAATTCCACCACCACGCGCGCATCGGCGGCCAGCGCGCCGCGCTCGTCCAGGATCAGCGGGTTGATGTCCATTTCCATCAGCATCGGCAGCTCGCACACCATTTCCGACACGCGCAGCAGCACGCTTTCCAGCGCATCCATGTCAGCGGGCGGCATATGCCGGAAAGCGCCCAACATTTTGGCGACACGGGTACCGCCGATGAGATCCTTGACCAGGAAAGTATTGAGCGGTGGCAGCGCCACCGCGCGGTCACCCATTACTTCCACCGTTACCCCGCCTGCGCCGAAGGTGATCACCGGCCCGAATACCGGGTCATTGATTACCCCTACCATCAGTTCGCGCCCGTTCGGCTTGACCACCATCGGCTCGATCGAAATCCCGTCCATGCTCGCCCCGGGACGATTGCGCTTCACGTTCTCCACAATCTCTTGGTAGGCCGCGCGCACTGCCTGCGCATTGCCCAGGTTGAGCATCACGCCACCCGCATCGCTCTTGTGCGTGATGTCGCGCGAGTTCACCTTCATCGCCACCGGGAAGCCCAGTTGCTGGGCGATCAGCAGCGCCTCGTTGGGCGAATGCGCGATCATGGTTTGCGCCACCGGGATGTGGAAAGCCGACAGCAGCGCCTTGGACTCCATTTCGCTCAACACCTTGCGGCGATCTTGCAGCGCGCCCTCGATCACCATGCGCGCCCCTTCCACATCCGGCTCCAGATGGTGCGACAGCGGCCCCGGCACCTGCATCAGCAGCTTCTGGTTACGGTGGTAGGCGGAAAGATACGAAAACACCTCCACCGCCGGTTCCGGGGTGCGGAAATTGGGCTTCTTCGCGTGTCTGAATGCCTTGCGCGCTTCCGCCACCTGCGCCTCGCCCATCCAGCAGGCCAGCAGCGGCTTGCTGGATTGATCGGCCAGCGCGATCACTGTCTGCGCGGCCTCCAGCGGTTTGGTCATGGCCTGCGGCGTGAGGATGGTCAGCACCCCATCCACGTTCGGGTCTTCGAGGCAGGCTTTGACGGCGTGGTGGTAGCGGTCGGCCTGCGCGTCGCCGATGATGTCCACCGGGTTACCGTGCGACCAGTTGGGCGGCAGCACCGCATTGAGCCGCTCGATGGTGGAAGCGGACAGTGAGGCGATGGTCAGCCCGAGGTCGGAAGCGCGGTCGGTCGCCATCACGCCCGGCCCGCCGCCGTTGGTGATGATGGCGAGGCGGTCGCCGGTGGAGCGGAAGCCGCAGGACAGCGCCTTGGCGGAAGCAAACAGTTGCGTGATGGTCTGCACCCGCACCACCCCGGCGCGGCGCACGGCGGCGTCAAACGCATCGTCGGAGCCGACCAGCGAAGCGGTGTGGGACATCGCCGCTTTTGAGCCGGCGGCATGGCGCCCCACCTTGACCAGAATCACCGGCTTGACGCGGGCGGCGGCGCGGATCGCGCTCATGAAGCTGCGCGCGTTGCGGATGCCCTCGATGTACATCAGGATGCTGTGGGTCTGCTGATCGAACACCAGGTAATCGAGGATTTCGCCAAAATCCACGTCGGCGGACGAACCCATGGATACCACGCTGGAAAAACCCACATCGTTGTTCTGCGCCCAGTCCAGTATCGAGGTGCATAGCGCCCCCGATTGCGACACGAAGGCGAGGTTGCCGGTTTTGGCGCCGCCCTTGTTGAAGGTGGCGTCGAGGCCGATGCCGGGGCGCATCACGCCGAGGCAATTCGGCCCGACCAGGCGAATACCGTAGCGGCGCGCATTCTCCAGCGCCTGCCGCTCCAGCGCCTTGCCTTCTTCGCCGGTTTCGCCGAAGCCCGCCGTAATGATGACCGCCGCCTTGACGCCGTGCTTGCCGCAATCCTCGATGATGCCGGGCACAGTCTGCGGAGGGGTGGCGATGACTGCAAACTCCACCGCCTCGCCCACCTGGGAAAGCGTGGCGTAGGCCTTGCGGCCCTGCACCTCGGCGTTTTTGGCGTTGATGGGGTACAAGCCGCCCTTGTAACCGCCCTCCAGCATGTTGTGAAACACGATCTGGCCAACCGAATCGGTGCGGTCGCTGGCGCCGAACACCGCGACGGATTGTGGGGCAAAGAGGGGGTTGAGATAGTGTTGACTCATGGTGTCTCCCGGAGCTTATTGATGGGGTTTGTGCCTTATTCCGGCTTACATGCTTGCTCAACGCTTCCATGATAAACCGCGCCTCGCGTGTTGTCGCACGGATTTCATCCTCCCGACAACTCACAACATTTTAGATTTGGCATCTTGCTTATATTTAGCTACTTGCTACGATCATAAAAATTCAGTTGGAATTGAACCGCTTGTCAGCATTCCCTCATCCCCTGCCCTTCCACCGAAGGAAAGGGGGCCTTAACGGGGTTGGAGCGATGGAGGAACCGCGCCCGTATTGCTTCTCCTGTAGATTGCCTGCCTTCAACTGCGAAAATTATTGGGTGCTACATAAATAGTGACAGCAGGAATTCATCGTTATATCCCTCACCCTCAATCCCTCTCCCAGAGAGAGAAGACAAGCCCTTCTCCCTCCGGGAGAAGGGTGGGGATGAGGGAGCGCTCTGCCATCATTTACGCGTCGGGGCGCGGCTTATGTCAAGGTGACGATCTACCCGCAGGAAAATCTGATCGTGGTGTCTTTCAAGGAGCTATGAACATGAAAAAACTGGAATGTCCTGCTTGCGGCGGAAAGATGGCCCGGGCGATTCAGGATTTGCGCTATGCCTACAAGGGGAAATCTTTAGTCGTTCCTGCGCTGGACGTGCTGGTGTGCGCTTCATGCGGCGAGGCGCTGTTTGCCACGCCGGAAGATGGCGCGCGCTATGACGCGGCCATCCGTGCCCATATATCCGCTGTGAACCTGAGCAGCGCGCCGGATTTACGCGCCATCCGCAAGCGGCTGAAGCTGACCCAGGCGGAAGCGGGGCGCATTTTCGGCGGCGGAGTCACCGCATTCTCGCGCTACGAGCGGGGAGAAACCAAACCGCCCGTGGCGTTGGTAAAGTTTTTTCAGGTGCTTGATCGCCACCCGGAACTGTTATCCGAGTTGAAATAAAGCGCCGGAGCGGGTTGGGTGATGTGGTGTATGTCCTGCACGCTTTTCAGAAAAAGTCGAAAACAGGCATCAAGACCCCGCAGGACGATGTGAACCTGATCGCCGAACGCCTCAAGCGCGCTCGGGCGGATTACGAAAGGAGCAGAACTCCATGAGTGCAATCACCCACGGCAGCACCAATGTTTTCGCCGACTTGGGCTATACGGACGCCGCCGAACGCCAGACCAAGACGCGCTTGGCTCTGGCCGTCAATGAGTTGCTGAAAAGCCGCAAGTTGAAACAGCGGGAGGCGGCGGCATTGCTTGCCATCCCGCAACCCAAAGTCTCAGCCCTGAAAAACTACCGGCTCGACCAGTTTTCGGTCGAACGCCTGATGGAGTTTCTTACGGCGCTCAACCAGGATGTGGAAATCATCATCCGCCCGCGCGCAGATTCCGGCGGAGCCGGGCATATTTCCGTCTTGGCGGGACAGTAGTTATTGTTGTTGATCCGGTGCCAATAAAGTAGCACGTCATACCCTGTCACCCTTGCGAAGGCGGGGGAAGGCGGGTATCAGCATAGCAAGCGCGCCTTGCGCATCGGCATGAATAAACAGGGCATCGAGATATAACGGCGGGCCGACCAACGCGATAACGATAACGCTCCATGTCAGAGCACGTCGGACGGAAGGATGCATATGAAACAACCGTGACGCAAACCAAACAACAAACAATAGGGCGTAAGGCATCAAAGCCAATGGAACATGATCGAGAAGCTCTCGCTTCCAACTGCCCCCGTCATATGTCATAAGGGCGGATGAGCAGGCAGCTCCGAACAAGAGAGCAATTAGTGTCAGCCATTTTGTAAAGCCCGGACGAAGCATGCCAAATTTCTAATGAGGTTGTAGAAAGGCGATGCTCATTTCATATCTCCTTCCGACAGCGATATGAAAACCTGCGCCCACTCATCCCGACTTAAGCTTCCCATGCTCTTGCCGAGGCGGACGATGGCGGTATTCGTAGCCGGGTTGATGTACAAGAACTGGCCGAGGTGTCCGTTGGCCATGAAGTCGGGCCTGTCTGGCGCAACTCTCCACCACAAGCGCTGGTAGTTCCAGATGCTGCCGATGCTCAAGTCAACTTGATTTGCCGCCTTGACCCAATCTGCCGGAACAATCTGCTTTCCCTCCCATTTGCCCTGGTTCAAATACAGCCTGCCGAATTTGGCGAAATCGCGCGCAGTCGCAGCAAGGCAGCAGCCAGTCTTTTCCAGCCCGTCGGGCGCATGGTCTATGCTCCAGATACCGTCATGCTCCATCCCCAACGGCTGCCACAAACGCTCCTGCATGTATACGCTGATGCTTTTCCCATCCAGTGCGCGCTCGAGTGCGAGCGTCAGTAAAAACACATCGCCGGACTTGTATTCAAAGCGTGTGCCGGGAGGTTCTTTCAATTCCAGCTTCAGGGTTTCCTGTTCAAGATGATCGGTATAATAAAAGCGGTCATGCAACCCCAACGGCACTCCCGGCTCGGGGTAATCCATGCCGGAAGTCATTTGCAGCAGGTGTTTCAGCGTGACTGCAGAGAAGCCCCGCGCACTCAGCTCGGGAACGAAATCGGTGACTGGCTGATCGATGGATTTGAAGTATCCATCCGCAATTGCGCAACCGACCAGGATGGAGAAGAACGACTTCGCCATCGAAAACGACATGCTGGGCGTGGCACGGCTATAACCAGCGGGGTAATATTCCGTGACGATCCTGTCGTCCTTGATAAGCAGAAATGCCGTAGTGTCGGTTTGGTTCAACAGGTCAGACAGGTGGACGTTTTTCTTTGCGCCAAAGCGGACGTGCGGATCGGCATTGCCAGCTTTGCTTTCAGCGAATCGAAACGGCTGCGCCGATGCTGACATGACGCGCTGGGGAAAAATACGGTAGTCGTCTATCCCGGAAAAGTTGTATCTGAGAGTGCGATAGACCGTCGTCGGCCCCGCCACAATCATCCACCCTGCCAGTAACAGCAATATCAGGCCGCTAGCCGCGAACCAGCCCGATCTTCGTTTCCAGGAATTCAATGTTTCCATCCCTTACACCATGCCGTTTTCAAAACCGCTGGATTTGAGTATTTTTCTGGCTGCCTCGGTTTCTGCCGCCGGAACGCGAACGTAGTACCACAAGTCGGCTCCTGCCAGGGAGACATGGGGCGACATTTCAAGATTCGATGGATGAAGCCCGCTTTTGCGCAATAACGATATGAGTATTTCCGCCTCTTGCGGGGATTGAGCCGCATAGATTCTCGCGTCCATGGCTATCTCACCATTTCACTCCGATTGCGGCGCTCAAAAATCCTGCCATGGGCGAGATGAGGCGACAGTTGGCCTCGAACAGTTGCATCAGACGCGGGCCGCACAGCTCGTCTTGCGTCATCGCGATCATCACCACAAAATCCTTGCGCTTCAAATCCCCGATCAGCGGATGTTGCGCGTCAAAGCCCTGTGGCGGGCGCATCAGGGACTCGCCCCAGAAGGTGCAGCGTTGCGCGAATTCCTTGCCGGAGATCGCGTGCCGCCACTTGTCAGGATGTTCGGCAATCGCACTGCGCACCTGATGCAGGCGCTTGCCATCGGGATGAAATAGCCCTCCGCCCATGAACACCTGCCCCGGTTCGATGTGCAAGTAGAACCCCGGCGCGCTGATGTCCTTGCCGAAACTTCCATGGCGGAAATGGGCGGCCACCGCCGTTTTGTATGGGCTCTTGTCTTTGGAGAAACGTATATCCCGGTTGATGCGGAACATCGAACCGCCCACCGGCCTGGGATTGGCAATTACATGGGGCGCAATTTTGTTGAACACGGGCTGCAAGTCTTCGATGAAACGCAACATCGGGTTGCGCGCCACCTGTTCATAACACGCCTTGTTGGCGGCGAACCATTCGCGGTTGTTGTTGCGCTTGAGTTCGCGTAAAAAATCAAACAATGCGGGCGTGAAATAAGTATTCATGGTGTTGTTCCTTTGTGCGGGATAATTTTTGCGATCACGATGCCCTCGATCAATGAGCCGATCAACAAGATGGTTAGCTCGAGTGTCGCCAATAAAACAGGCTCATCCAGCAAGGTAACGTAAATAAACCACTCCTGAAACAACCAGTACATCGCCCAGATACACAGCCCCCAGAACGCGCCTTTTTGCCAGGCCGTGCGTCCCGGCATGGCGGATTGAAACAGGTTGAACAGTACCCCGTGCAAGCCGCTTAATACCACCAACCCGATGACCGATACCGCGATGTTGCGCTGCGGCGTGATCTGTAAAAATAACGGGCTTTGCCAAGTCGGGTTGTATAAAACACCTTTTATCCACGGGCTGGAAAATGCCGCCCCCAAGAATGCATTGCCGATGAATCCACCCAGCCATCCGGCAAGCAAAGCGCGCATATAAAATTTGTTCATTATCATTCCTTTCAGTTGTTTTGCGTACCACGCATCTGCATAATCGCGGATAACCTTAATACGTTTGAGCGGGACATTTTGGATGAAAGCGATGCTGGCACAACAATTCGAACAATCGCGCCGCGAGCTCACGGCCTATTTGTGCCGTCTGGTGGTGCGTCCGCAGATTGCCGAAGAGTTGGCGCAAACTACTTTCCTGAAATGTTTTGAGGCGGAGGGGTTGCCGGAAAGCCATGCGGGCAGACGCGCCTGGTTTTTCAAAGTGGCAACCAATCTGGCGTTTGATGAGTTGCGCCGCCATGCGAATTGGCGTGAAACCATGGTGGAGGAATTGCGCACCGTAGCCGAGGCCAGCCCCGATGTTTTGGCGCGTTCGGCACAGATGATAGCCACCCCGGAAACCAAGGCCATTGCCCGTGAGCATCTGCTGGCTTGTTTGTCCTGCACTTTGCGTAACCTGTCGTCTCATCAGGCTGCCGCGTTGTTGCTCAAAGAGGTGCACGATTTCTCCTTGGAAGACACGGCGGCCTTGCTGGAGGCCAGTCCAGAGCAAGCCAAGAACTGGTTGCAGGAGGCGCGAGCCTATATGCGCAATCGTTATAAACAAAGCTGCGCACTGTTGAACAAGGGTGGAATGTGCTATCAATGTATGGAACTGGCCGAGTTTTTTCGTGCCGATCAAACTTCTCCGCTGCCTCCTAACTCGGAAGACA
Source organism: Gallionellaceae bacterium (assembly GCA_008080515.1). GTDB lineage: Bacteria > Pseudomonadota > Gammaproteobacteria > Burkholderiales > Gallionellaceae > VIKH01. The sequence goes on from VIKH01000014.1 coordinate 13,343, forward strand.
ACGAAGCCCGATTACAAGTTGCACGTGAGTGGAAAAACCAACCTTGGGGAGCATGGCATACACTCATCCTGAAACTGTTAGATGACATGGCTTGAGCGGATGCCCAAGCTCTATGGCTTTGCCTCGACGTGCGCCTTCATCTGTTCCAGGGACTGCGCAATGATTTTCCCAAATTGCCGCTTCATCATCAGCGCGTCCATCAGCTTGCCGAGGATTCCCATGCTGGGCGCGTATTCGGTATCCGCACTTAAACGGGTTTGTGTCCCCTCCTGTTGCAATCGGTTCGTCCAGCGCATGTAAGCCAACGGCCATTGATGCTCATACAGATCGAAGCTGATGGACTGATTGGGAACGCTGGCGGTCACTTTCTCTTTTGCAAATTTGCCGTCCTTGAACACACAATGCCGCGCCGATCCTACTCCTGTTTTGTTAGGCGAAACAATGGAGACGGTGCTGACCAGCGGATTGTAAAAGCGCACGGATTCCAAATCGTTCAAGGTGGCGAACACTTTTTCGGCGGGTGCGTTGATGAGAATTTCGTGGTGTAAGGTGGACATAATTTTCCTTTCTGGGGTTCAACGGCGGTGTGAAACGATTTTGGGTTTGGTCGCCGTGGCTTTAGGTTTTTTCACAGGCAAGGCAGCGACATACTCCAGTGCCATTATTAGTCCGGTTTGCAATCCTTTATCGCCTTGCAGACCTTTCGGTTCAATGATGACAAAGCCTGGCATGGGGTGTCCCGCGCCCTCACACGGTGCAAAGTGCTTCAACTTTAGTGCTACTGTTTCTTGGTCTTTGCCCACGCGCACCATCAAGCCTTTTTTCGAGGCGTGGCACAACATGTTGCCGCGTAGCATCAGGCATACACCGCCGAACATGCGCTTTTCTTCCAGCGTAAGGTCGGGCAAAGCTTCGCGTGCTCGTTGCAATAACAATCCCACATCATTCATTGTTTCAGTCATAGCACTATCTTCTCGCAAGGGGGTGGTAGGTAAATTGCCGCAGCTCCCATGTTGCTTGTTATTTGCAAGTAGTATAGCGCATAACTTGCATCATGCAAGTGGTTTGCGTATTCTGCACCCATGAAAGAAAAATTTCCTGTGACATACCGTTCTGGCTGCCCCATCAACATCTTGTTGGAAACATTGGGTGACACTTGGTCGTTGCTGATTGTGCGGGACATGATGTTCTTTGGCCGGACGACCTATAATGAATTCCTGAATGCGGGCGAAAAAATCGCTACCAACATCCTTTCAGACAGGTTGCAACGGCTGGAAGCGGCAGACATTATTGAAAAACGGCGCGATCCCGCAGACGCACGCAAATTTATTTACCGCCTGACCGAGAGGGGAATAGACCTCGCCCCCATGCTGGTGGAAATGATTCTTTGGTCAGCGACACACGAAGAAACGGATGCCCCGCCTGAGGCTATCAATACAATGTCAGATGATCGCGAAGCTTTTATTAATCGAGCCAGGGAAAACTGGCGGTCTGCTTCGACTTCCCAAAATTCATGATCTTCAATGCGACGCCGAAAAAAGCGGCCCCAAAGCCAACGATGTAGCAAGCACAGCTCGTATGAAT
>VIKH01000014.1:15000-15556 GCA_008080515.1 Gallionellaceae bacterium
AAACGCGGCGGTAAGCCCTGCATACGCGGATTGCGCATCACGGTTTATGACGTGCTGGATTATCTGGCTTCAGGCATGACGCCCGACGAAATTCTTGCGGAGTTCGATTACCTGCAGCCAGAAGATATACAGGCCTGTCTGGCTTACGCCGCCGACCGCGAACATCACCAGCTTGCGGTGAATGCTTGAGACTTCTGTTTGACGAAAACCTCGCGCCATCCCTCGCTTCGGTATTGGCGGATATTTTTCCGCAGTCTGAACATGTCGCCCGGATTGGGCTGGGCGTAGCGCCGGATCGCAAGGTATGGGAAGACGCCAGGAAACACACTTCACCCTGGTCAGCAAGGATTCCGATTTCCACGAATTGAGTCTGCTGTACGGTTCGCCGCCGAAGGTTGTCTGGATTCGTCGTGGCAACTGCACCACCAAACAGATCGAATTTATCTTGCGCAACAAGCTGGAAGACATCCGGGCGTTGGCGGTTAACTCGGAGTCTACCTATCTTGTCATTTTATAAACCGGTTTGGTTTAATCCCAGATTGTCCATTAGCCCTGG
>VIKH01000015.1 GCA_008080515.1 Gallionellaceae bacterium
ACCCGCGCCAATACTTGGCTTTACGTTGTCGATACCCAATTTAACCGGACACTAGTGAGGTCTAATACACACTCGACCACAGCAGCAATCTTCGGATGCTTGGCATAGGCTGACTGATTTGGAAGAACGTTGGTAAGTTTTTCAACATAGATGTTCACACGTTCGTTCGAAGTGGAACCAATAGGCGCTTCCTCGTCCACATTACCGCCTTTTCTGGTTTCGAGAAATGCTTCGTAACTTGAGGCAAGTCCCTCTGCAAATGTAGCTCGCCCAGCTTTTTCGCCACCCCTAATGACCATAGCTTGGGCGCGTGCGGCAAGTAAAAAAGGAAGCAATGCTTCTTTCTCGACTGGCAGACCGCCATTACCATTTCCACCTAATGCGATTGCTCCGCCAGCCAGACGCAAGCGACGCAAGGTGTTAGTACCCGGCAAGTTACGGTCCCGCAGATGCCTGACCACCCATTGGCGCAAAGGCAGCTCTGCATCTTTCATGGCTATCCGTGCTTCATCGAAAGCACGCATTACAATCCTAATGTGCTCCGGTTTATCGACAGGATTTTGTATTACTTCGCTCCACCAATCTTCTACATTGCACTGCTTTCCATCATGCCCCACAAGATCATCCTGATGGAGCGATTGCCACCGTTTGTCCAGTTCTGCCGCCCTATGCTGTGCGTGGTCCAATACTTTGCCAAGCTCTTTAAGTTCTGCCTCGAACCGCTCTTTTGAATACTGAGGCAAGGTCTTCCAGGCTATGCCCTTGAACCTGTCAATCACGTTCAACAACTCATGATGGCCAAGTTGAAATGGCGTTGCTGTCAGGAACATCATCCGCTCGAATGCTCCCTCCAAAGCGCCTGTGATGGTGTTTACATCTTTCTCGGCGTCGTTGGCCACGAACAGAGATGCCAACCTTGTAGCCGGATTTTTCAGGTGGTGCGCTTCATCAAGAATCAATAATGGTGATCGAAACTTCGCCTTGGCAAGTGTCGCAGGCCAAATTTTACGAAGCACATCATTGATCGTGATACGGGTGCGCTCTAAACGCTCATCAATCGAGCCCGATTCCCGCGCTGGCAATTGCCTGATGCAAACACGAAGTGGCTCAATGTCAATTTCATCGGACTCGATGATCTTCTGGACAGCCTCTGGTATAGGATCATCTTCTAGACAGTAGCCGTAATTGTTAATCACATCGCGCCATTGTCTGTTAGGTGTCTGGAGCAGCTTGGCGAACAGACCAGGGTCACTATAGGAGGATTTTTTCCTGATTAGCCTCGCGGCAAACCTTGGTAGCGCATCACGCTTCTCCCCGAGATGCATACCTAACATCGCGCGTTTGATAAGTGCGAGCCGGATCCAGTGATCCATGTTTTGCAAGTGAAAGGCTCCGTGTTTGAGGAAAATAATGTGTGGCCGATTTTTCGTCTCGTTGTCGATGAGCTTAAAAAATTCAAGGCCAGAATCTGCTTTGGCCACACTAAGGCGCTTGTCTTCTGAACGTTTGATCGCAAGAGATTGAAAAACGTCGAAGTCTCGCGGCCATTTCTCATGTAACGATGACGGCACCATCACTACCACAGGCCGTCTTCCCCGGTCGGAGAGCGCGGCCATCATCGCCACACCCAGAGCAACAAAGGTCTTGCCCATTCCAACCTCATCTGCCAACACGACACCAGGTTGAGTCGACAACTTACGAAGAATCTCAGACACAGTCCGAAGTTGCCTAACAGCATCATGATCGCTAATTCGATCATTCTTCAGGTTCAAGCGATCACCAAGATCACCGATTCCGATTGGCCAGGTCATTTCAATAGCTCCTTGAAAGATGCCCTTACATATTTGGCCAGACCGGAAGGTGCGGATGCCTTGGTGGCAAGTTTTTGTAATTCTCGCAATGTCTCTACCACCTCCACGGTTACACCACTTTTACCCAATGACCCCAAAGGCCGCCATTGCACTTCACTGAGCGTAGTAGCGACCTCAGTAATCATGAAAGCAGCACCGTCCGGGTCTTCCTCAGATAGGCGTCTTGCCAACGCAATCGGCCCAATCGGCCCGCGCAAGCGCCAACGCAGCGCTTCAGTGAAGCCAACCGGTTGTTGCAATCGTTCGCGCATACCTTCCAACGCCTGCGCCACCCGCCGCATCCGGCGCAACAAATACTGGCTGGTGTCGACTTTTTTGTGCGGATCAATTTCAATCGTTGCCCCGAGATCATTCTTCTTCCTTCGTTCAAGGATGCGTACCACCACCTCGTGCAATGGCCGGGCCGAGGTAAGGATTTCCATCAGCTCGGCCAAGGTGAGACTGCCCAGTTCATCCGGTGGTGGTAAGGCGGACATATCTGCAACATTAACAACCCACTTGGCGGTGCATTCACCGCGATCCACTTCCTGCCACCGTACCTCAAGCGAACTTGGCGGCCGCTTGTCCTCCCACGGGATAACGACTATCTTTTGTTTACCATCACGAAGCCAACTTGCCGCGTCGAGCAGGGAGTTGCCTTCCTTGGAAAATACTTCGAATGTCGGTGGCGCATTTTCTCCCACCTCCAGTTCTAGCCTTCCACCCTGTGCATCAAAAAGAGCCAAACCGAATGCACCGGGCAACAAAGGTGCATCTGGGTTCTCTGCGGAATCTTTCTGCCCTGTGAGAAACAGAACACCCTCAAGGTCATCCAGAGACTCCTCTGGAGGCCAGGATTGGGAACAAAGCTTGCCAAACTGTGATGTGCAATCCTTTATCAAATACGCCACATTCAATTCGATGTTGTGTCTTGGGTGCAGGCCAAGTCCGGCTGCCGTGAAGTTGCTCGATCCAATCATGTACAGTGCGCGACCATCTCGCTCTAGCCAAACTGACTTGGCATGAAGAGCGCGATCTTGTTCTTTCCCATCGACATCAAAACGTTGTTGAACAATCGAAAATGCATGCTCAAGCGATGGATGAGAGGTCTGCTTCAAGGACTGCGGGGCATCAATCTGCAATGTCCCTCCCGCTAAATATACTCCGGGTGCAGTAAAGGTCACGAGCCGTTCGCCCCGCAGGGTTAGAAGGCCAGCAAAACTTGCTGCCGTAACACTCGCCTGCTGATCCTTGTCGAAGAATGGACTCAACACCCATGCTTGGTCGGGAGCAGGCCCTTTCCACAACTCTCTTAACTGCTCGACAACCGAGACACCACCAGGTACCAGTGATATCAAGGCGCATTCAGCATCCATCTTTTCAGCGGCGGGTAACTTTGTGGCGCGCAGTTCAATGGAGTCCAAAAAAATCTTCAGAGCGAACTGCGGCCCACTATCTTTCCGTCCATAACCGGGTGCGAAACTCCGCACTCGATCTAGAAATTTCACACATTGTTTAAGCAATTCTGGCGGTGGGTTGTCCTGTTGCCCGAAGTCGAGTGCTGCCATCACCTCCTGATTTCGACGGTAACCCGGCTCAGAGAGATTGGCAGAGCCAATCAACACTCGAATGCAGTTCTCCCAAACCAGCAGTGTCAGCTTTGCGTGCAGCACCCCGCCTCGGGGCAAAGTAACAGGCAAAAGGTTCCAGCGCAGGCTGCGATCCGGCGCGGCATGCGCCAGATCAACCAGCACACAAGCAAAGCACTGAGAGAGCTTATCTTCACGTTCGACAAGGTATGCCTTTGTAGACTCATTCGGGTTGCTCTGAATAGATAGGAAACGTGCAAGGCACTGCTCCTCGAACAACTCAGCATCAAACGTAAAACTCGTTGTCACACACCCAAGCGGGCGTCCAAACTCTTCCTCACCGCTCCACATATCCAGCAAACGAGCGCTGTTCTTCTTGAAGATTGCCCGGTGACCCTTTTTCATCGGAAGGCTCCCAAATCGGCAAGAAACCCCGAGAAAGTTGGAATCCGATACTCGTGCACATAGCTACCCTGACTCTCCGGCAGCTCGTGTAACGAGTACCCCGCACGCACCATGACCCTCCCGTGCGTTGCGCGCTCGAACCACGCGCGCTTTCCGTTGGGTGGCTTGTTCCTTTGTACCTGCTCGTGATGATTCAAAACCGCATCGAACAAATCGGCACTGCTACGGACCCCATCAAATCGCTCCAGCGCCTGCACAAGCCCAGTCTGGTCACTCTCCCATTCAAGCAACGTTGGGTGCGCCCGAATCCGTGCAATGCTGGGAGCCAAAGCTTCTAGCGCTTTCATTGCGCTCTTTGAAGCGGAAAAAATCTTCGCATCAACAGGCGCACCGCCGTTGCTTGAAGCACAGAGTCGCAAGCCATTGAACGCATCAGTAATGGCACGCCCGAATGCCTCGTAGGCGTCGATTGCTATCAGTAATTGCTTTAGATCGGCGGGAGCGTGGCCACTCAACTTGCGAAGAAAGGGAGCTTCGTCTTCACGGTTGTTTATGCCATTCTGCAAAACAAGAGCTTCATTTAAGCACGCCACCATATCTGGAGGACCTGCCTTAGATAAAATTCGTCCAAGCAGTGCCTTTGATTCATTGCGCCCCGGTCGTGCAGGATCTAGCCGCTGAACCAGTTCACGCCAGAACACCCCTGCCTGGGGCGTGGTGTGACCTTTTTCCATACCTTGCGATACCGCACGCCGAAGCCTCTCGCGAAAGGCATGCCCCTCACCATTTGATGAATCAACGATTCCATCCAGTCCTTGATCCTTGGCCCATGCAGCAAGCAATTCGTAGCCTCCATTATCGAGTCGCCCGTTTTCGGTGAGAATGCCGATTGCCCGTGCGATGCGGCGAAACACACCGGTGAAGCCAAAGACAGTAGGGGTCTTAAGGTATGAAACCAAGCTCACCGGCCTCTGATTTCTTACCGCACGCTGAACTTTCTGAATGCCTGGAATACCGAACTTTTCAGTTAGTGATTCTTCGGCGCGCACAAAAGCCTCAACGACAAACCACTCATACACCAGCCATGCCGGAGTAACACCGTCTGCCGATACTGCGTCGGTGTCCAAGTTCTCGCATATGCAGGCTCCCAGTGCCATTGCAGTCACAAAGCGTGGTCGCCCCATGCGCACCGTAACTGCTGGCAGTAGTCGATCCGCGAGCCGCTCGTAAGCAGGTGACAAACCAAGTGGATCAATGCTTCCTTCTGCCTCCTCTGAAGGGTCGAACTCTGAACTGAACGGCGCTCTTAGAATGGGTCGCTCCTAAAATTGGATTGAAGATTGGCAAATGGCATCTGTAGTACGGCAATCCAGTGCCTAGCTGAACTGTCGCGCATAAGCTGCTCCAGTGGCATGGTCAGTCCATAAAATACGCGTCAACACATCTGACAGAGTAGAAGCTGGTAATATCCAGTCGCCACTCTTTGTTGAGCCGACCACAAGTGTGCGCCCGGCAAGTATCATGCGTCCGTGAATTTCGGTGGCGAAGCTGAAGTATTCCTGCTCGTCAGAGTTTATTAACAACCCTTCGTCGTCTACAACGAATAGGTCGCCATCGCTGCCAAATTCCTCGGCATCAACCTGAGTACATCTGAGGAGCGCGTATATAGCTTCGAAGTCGCCCACGTCTATCTCGACGCTTTTTACCTCTTTGGCAAATGGGTCAATTAAGATTGCGGTGGTCACGTTTTTTCTCTTTGCTGGGAGTGTTGATGCGGCTCGTGCCAATGATAGTACTGCTCAATTACTTAAAGATAAGCGAGAGCGCGGAAGCATCCGGGCAATAGCCAGACATTTACCGGCATCCCTCGTTCGCGGGTATGGGTGCGATCTTCTGGCTGGTTTCCGGCGCTTCGATCAGGAATTCCCTGACGAACAGGTGCTCGAACACTTTCCCGTGCAGGAACATTTCCTTCATTTCCGCCGTGCTCTGGCGGCTGCGCATATCGAGCCGCTGGCCGATGATCTTGCAGTTTGGGCACGCGATGTCAGGCAATGCGGAATTGGCAAGCGGCGTCTGGATAGCGAACAAGGGATAGCGTTCGGCCAGTTGCGCGACCGTCAGCCCGTGGTCGTCGCGGTAGCCGTGCGCCTTGGAGCCGGGCAGGATGAAGCGATAGCCCTCGTCCTTGGCCCTGAAGTTGCACGGAGCCCACACGTCCTTGCCGCGTACATGTTGCCGCACAGCGGCATCAAAATTGCCGGGCGCGCCATCGAAAGGGCGCATGAACACGGCCATCGAAAGCAGCACCAGAATGACCACCAGGCTGACAACCGGGCGGGTAAACTCGGGCTTGATCAGCGCCAGCACGGCGAGTACACCCGTAGCCGCCAGCAGCAGCCAATAGGCCGACGGATAGAGATCGGCGTTGCCCAGCTCGCTTTGCAGGCGCATCGAGAAGAAGGCCAGCACCGCGATGACGCCCAGCGCCACGCACAGGCTGATGACAAACGCCTTGCGGCTGATGCGCTGCCAGTTGAGCGCGCACAGCACGGCGATGGCCGGCATGGAGGCCAGCAGGTAGCGGCTGGAACGCTGGCTGGGCAAGGCGAAAACGACAAACAGCGTGATCACCCAGATCCACAGCAGCTTTTCCCAATCTTCCATCTGGCGGCGGCGCTTGAAGCCGAGGTAAAACAATGCCGCCACCGGAAAGGCCAGCAGGCCGGCGTTGGAGATGAGCGCCAGCGCAAGGCTCCAGAGGCTGGAGGTGCCCCACAGCAGCTTGCCCAGATAGCTGGTGTTCTGCGGGTCGAACTTGCCGATGTTTTCCCCGACCACAAACTCCTTCCAGACAGCCAGCGGATCCGGGTCGAGCGCGAACCAGAGGCCGAACATGGCCAGGGCGACAACCGAGATGATGGCAACCTTCGCCGCGTCCTTCATCAGGAATGCCATCAGCCGGTAGTCGCGGTAATGCCAATACCACAGCGTCAGGGCGAGGCCCACCGGCGCCAGCAACGCGAACGATTTATACAGCAGACCGAGGCCGATGCTGACCCCCAGCAGCACCGGTGCGATGAAGCGCGATTCGAATGCTGCCGGGCGCCAGTACAGCAGCGCGAAGAACGGCAGGAACAGCCAGAAAACCTCCGGGGGATTGGTCAGGAAAGGCCGCCCGTAGCGGTAGGTGTTGAAAAAGGCGAGAAAGGCGAGCAACCCCAGAAAGCCGGTTTCCAGTTGGCGCGACAGCTTCCAGCCCAGCAGAAACACCATCAGGGCGGTGAACAGGGTATAGATGACGCTGGGGTAGCGCAAATGCCACAGCGTCCAGTCCTGCCCCCAATTGGTGGAGGCGATGCCCTGCCAGAACAGCAGCGGCGGCTTGGTGTTGCGCTGCCCGACCAGTTGCGACTGGAGCGGCAGCAGCTTGCCGCTGTCTGCGGTCAGGCGAGTGATGTGCTCGTAGGGATACTCGTCGCCGTTCTTGGGGATGTGGTCGCTGTCCAGCCCGTAGAAATAAGTAAATATGGCGAGCAGCGTGGCCAATACGTACCAGGCCAGGCGCAGGCGGGGTTCGTTAAAATAAGGCTCGCGCAGCGATTCGTTCGCCCCCTCGCCCGCTTGCGGGAGAGGGTTGGGGTGAGGGGGGCGGGCATGTTTGTCATGCCCGTCGGGTTGGGTGGTCATGGTTTATCGCCCAGCGCTTTCGCCTGTTGTTCGCTGGTGGCGGCAGGGCGCGCAGGCTGCGCGCGCAGTAACTTCAGGCGCCCGAATGTCCAGAGGTCGTTCAGCACAAAATTAAGCACGCTGGTCATCGCAATCGCAATCAGGTTTGCCACCAGATAGTAAAAATGCACGGCGAGCAGGTTGGTGAAAACCGCCTGCAACGCGATGCTGAGCCAGCAGGATAGCGTGTATTGGCCGAACTGCACGGCGATCGGCCTGCTGTAATGCTGCTTGCGGTCGGCCCACGTCCATTTGCGGTTCCAGAAGAAATTATTCAGCGTCGCGAAAAAAATTGCCAGCGCCAGCGACAGGTTGAGCCGCAGCTCGGGCGGCTGCATGGTGGCGAAAAGATACTCGCGGGAATAGTAGAGCAAGCCCAGGTTAATGACCGTGCCGGAGGCGCCCACGATGCCGAATTTCAGGAAGCGCCAGGCCCATATCCGGCGCAGCAGCGAAGCGATGGAAAGCCTGATTTCAATCGCCGGTTTCATGCGCTGTTGTGCCCCGGCGCTTCGAGCAGCGCACGTGCTTTGGCCAGCACCTGTTCGGGCGTAATCCGCTTCAGGCAAAGGTTGTCGCCATCGCACGGCGACGAGCGGTGGTTGTATGCGGTCAGGCATGGCGAACAGGGCAGGGCAGCAAAAAAACAGTGGCTGTTTCTGGCCAGCGAACCGTACAGCACCGGCGTTTCCGGCCCGAAAAAAACCAGCGAGGAAATCGGGGTGAGCGCGGCAAACTGGCCGGGGCCGCCGTCGTTGGTCACCAGCAGTGATGCGCGGTGAAACAGCGCGAGCAGGTGCCGCACTGATTTCGTGTACCCGGTCAGGTCTGCGCAATGCGGGTGTTGGCAGTGTGCCACGATGTCCTGGCCGTAAGGTTTGTCCTCTTTCATGCCGATTATCCCGACCGCATAGCCGTCACCCAGCAGGCTCGCACAGAGCTGGCGGTAATTCTCCATCGGCCAGGCGCGTATCGGCAGGATGCCACCGCTGGGATAGACCAGCACCAATTTCTTTTCCTTGATCGCGGGGAAGTCGTCATGCAGTTGCGCAAAAATTTGCTGTAGCTCGCCGTCGGCAAAATTCAGGGCGGGGGGCGTGACCGGCTCGGCAACGATCGCTTCTTTGGCCTTGGGCTCCGCAGCCGATTCTATCGCTGCGACCATCGCCAAAAACTGCTGCGATAAGTGGCGGTAAGGGTTGTACAGCACCGCGCGGTTGATGAAGGAGCCGCGATAGAGCCCTTCCTGGGTATGCCGGTGAAAACCGACTCGCACCGGTGCCCCGGAAAGGTAGGAAAAAATACTGCTCACGCGGGAAAACAGCTCGCAATCTATGACTACGTCAAATTTGAGCGCGCGCATCCTGCCTATCGCCGCCAGGCTGTCCCGCGCAAAGCCGGACAGGGCGCGGTCATTGATGGTCAGCACATTTTCTTGCGGGATCACTTCCATCAAGTCCAGCACCTCGCGGTTCTTGCCGAACAGCATGATGTGCAGCGACGCGTCGGGGTAGCGCTGCTTCAGTCGCACAAACATCGGGTGCGCGAGAACCAGGCTGCCCATTTCCGAAAGCAGGATCACCAGGATCCGCCGGGGTGGGGCAGGGTTGTCTGCGGTTCTGAAAATAGTGCCGAAGCGGTTAATCAGGGAGAGCAGCGCGCAGATCGGTACGCCCGCAAAACGGTCCACCGCGCGTTGAAATTTTATGTTCAAAGTGCTTCCAAAGGTAAGGGCTTCCTGCGGGAGCGCATGGCTCCGCCGGGCGGCGGCATTATCGGATATAGACCCGTTTTCAACAAGTCGCGCTATCATGCAACGGTTGCGGCAGCGCCGCTAATTTTTCCTTTTTATGTCCTGGTTCACCGTCAATCTCATCAGCGCGTTTCTGCTTCCTCCGCTCAACCTGTTGCTGGTGGCTCTGGCGGGTTTGCTGCTTGCACGCGCCTTCCCGCGCCTGGGACGAACCCTGCTTATCTCTGCGCTGGCCCTGCTGTGGCTGTGTTCCACCCCTTATTTTGCCGGTGGTGCGCTACGTCTGCTGGAAAGTGAAGCCGGAGCGGTGGATGCACGGACGCAACCGGCAGATGCCATCGTAGTGCTGGGTGGCGGCACTTATTTCGGCGCGCCGGAATATGGCGCGGATACCGTAGGCGAATATGCGCTTGTTCGCTTGCGTTATGCCGCAAAGCTGCACCGGGAAACCGGAAAGCCGCTACTGGTAACCGGCGGCAAACCGCTCGGCAACGACCTCTCTGAAGCTAGCCAGATGCGGGCCGTGCTGGAAGGAGAATTCGGGGTGCCGGTACGCTGGGCCGAAGGTGCTTCTGACAATACGCTGGAAAATGCGCGATACAGTTACAGCTTGCTGCAAAAGGATGGCATCAAACGCATCTATCTGGTGACCCACGCCTGGCACATGCCGCGCGCAGCCCGTGTTTTCCGCGCTGCAGGCTTCAATGTTGTGGCCGCTCCCACCGCCTTCACCACCCGCTTTCGCACCGATCTGCTCGGCTTTCTTCCGCGCGCGGAAGCCATGAGCGACAGCAGGATTTTCATGCACGAAATAATAGGGCTGGTGTGGTATCGGTTAAAATCCTGACATAGAAAACTGGGAGGCACATCATGAAAGCACGCATCAAATGGGTAGAGCAGGTTTCCTTCCTCGGTGAAACCGAAAGCAATCATGCCGTCCTGATGGATGGCCCGCCGGATGGGGGTGGGCGCAATCTCGGGCCGCGCCCGATGGAGCTGGTGTTGCTCGGCACCGGTGGCTGCACTACTTACGACGTGATCCACATACTCAAGAAAGGTCGCCAGCAAGTGACCGATTGTGTGGTGGATATTCAGGCGGAACGTGCAGCGGAAGACCCCAAAGTCTTCACGCGCATCCATTTTCACTTCGTGGTGACCGGCAAGAATTTGAAGCCAGAACAAGTTGAACGCGCCATCAGTCTTTCAGCGGAAAAATACTGCTCGGCTTCCATCATGCTGGGTAAAACGGCGGACATTACCCACGATTTTGAAGTGGTGCAGGAATAGCGCCGGGATAGAGTTTGCCGTAATGCGCTTCTAAAAAATCGCACTGCGACCGTTCAGACATCCAGATTTTTTGCCCCCAGCGCATTCTGTTCGATAAAAATTCGGCGCGGCTCCACCACATCTCCCATCAGAGTGGTAAAAATCTCGTCCGATGAAATAATATCTTCAATCTGCACCCGCAACAGGATGCGGTTTTTTACATCCATGGTGGTTTCCCATAACTGGCTTGGATTCATTTCTCCCAACCCTTTGTAGCGCTGGATGGCCACGCCGCGCTTCGCCTCTTCCAGCAGCCATTCAATGGCTTGTTTGAAACTGTTAACCGGCTTGCGCTGCTCCCCGCGCTTGATATAGGCACCTTTGCCCAACAAACCTTCCAGAGCTTGCGCTGTTTGCCTGATTTGGGCGAAATCCCCGCTTTGCAGAAAATTTTGCTCTATGTAGCTTACGGAATAATTCCCGTGCAGAAATTTTTCGAGCCGCAACCGAATTTCATCATTGGCAGGGTTGGCTTCTGCGCTAACTTTTATTTCCGGGCCGCAGGCCTGTTGCAAACGTGTTGCGCTTTGCGATGCCTGATCTTCGTTGTCCAAGCGGATATCGGGTTGCTTGAGCAGCGCGTGCAGCACTTCGGTGGCAATCACCCGCGACAGCCGGTCAATTACGGCTTCCGCTAAAAAATATTCTTTTGCCAAGTGCTCCAGCGTTTCTGCCTGAAGCGTTGCGCCCCGATCGTCGGTATGCAGCTCGGCATCAACCAGAGCGGAACGCAGCATATAATTTTTCAGTTCGTGGTCATCCTTCAGATATTTTTCTTCCTTGCCCTGCTTGACCTTGTAAAGCGGCGGTTGCGCTATGTATATGTGGCCCCGTTCGACCAGTTCGCGCATCTGGCGGTAAAAGAAGGTGAGCAGCAACGTGCGGATATGGGAGCCATCCACGTCAGCATCGGTCATGATGATGATGCGGTGGTAACGCAACTTGTCCGGATTATATTCGTCCTTTCCGATGCCGGTACCCAGCACAGTAATCAGGGTGGCGATTTCCTGCGAGGAAATGAGCTTTTCGAAGCGCGCCCTTTCGACGTTCAGGATCTTGCCCTTGAGCGGCAGGATGGCCTGAAATTTTCTGTCCCTACCCTGTTTTGCGGAGCCTCCGGCAGAATCTCCCTCTACCAGATAGAGCTCGGATAGCGCCGGATCTTTTTCCTGGCAATCGGCCAGCTTGCCGGGCAGTCCCATGCCGTCCAGCACCCCTTTGCGCCGGGTCAATTCGCGCGCCTTTCTCGCCGCTTCTCTGGCGCGCGCCGAGTCAATGATTTTTCCTACGATTATTTTGGCATCGTTGGGCCTTTCCAGCAGGAAGGCCATCAACTGTTGGCTTACCACTTCCTCGACCACCGGGCGGATTTCAGAAGAAACCAGCTTGTCTTTGGTTTGGGATGAAAATTTTGGGTCGGGCAATTTTACCGATAACACTGCGGTCAAACCTTCGCGCATGTCATCGCCGGTTGTTTCCACTTTCGCTTTTTTCGCCAGATCCTCTTCTTCGATGTACTGGTTGAGGGTGCGTGTCATGGCTGTGCGCAAGGCGGTTAAATGTGTGCCCCCGTCGCGCTGGGGAATATTGTTGGTGAAGCACTGGACATTTTCCTGATAAGAATCATTCCACTGCATGGCTATTTCGGCGGTGATCCCATCTTTTTCGATGCAGGTATGAAACACGTTCGGGTGCAGCACACTTTTGTTGCGGTTCATGTATTCGACAAACCCTTTTACCCCGCCGGTGAAAGCAAATTGCTCCTCCTTGGCGTTGCGTTTGTCTATCAGCGAAATTTTTACACCATTATTCAAGAAGGAAAGTTCGCGCAAGCGCTTGGCCAGAATGTCGAAATGAAACTCTACTAACCCGAAAATTTCCTTGCTGGGCAGGAAATGTACTTCCGTACCGCGTTTATCCGTGTTGCCTATTGCCTTGAGCGGCTCTACCGGTTCCCCGCAGCGAAATTCCATGAAATGAACTTTACCTGACCTGCGGATAGTTAGCCGCAACCATTCAGAAAGTGCGTTGACCACAGAGATTCCGACACCGTGCAAACCTCCGGAAACCTTGTATGAGCTGCTGTCAAATTTGCCGCCCGCATGGAGCACGGTCATGATGACTTCAGCTGCGGAACGGTTTTCCTCGGCGTGAATATCCGTTGGAATACCGCGACCATTATCGGTTACGCTGATCGAATTATCGGGGTGGATAATGACGGAAATTTCGTTGCAATGCCCCGCCAACGCTTCATCCACCGCATTATCTACCGCTTCGAACACCATGTGGTGCAAGCCGCTACCGTCGTTGGTATCCCCGATGTACATGCCGGGCCGCTTTCTGACGGCTTCCAAACCTTTAAGGACTTTTATGCTGTCGGAGTTGTATTCGCTCATCGCTGTTCCTATATTTGTTTCACGTGAAACTTCACATCAAATACGCATCGGCATGACGACATATTTAAATTCGTTATCCCCTTGCACCGTTATCAGCAGGCTACTGTTGGGATCACCGAAAGAAAAAATTACTGTGTTTGCCGAAGTATTATTTAGCCCATCAAGCAAATAATTTACATTGAAACCAATATCAAGTGCTTCCCCGTGGTAATCGGTTTCAATATCTTCCTGGGCCTCTTCTTGCTCGCTATTGCTACTTACCACACGAAGATTTTTTTCGGTGAGGATGAAGCGTACCCCCCTGAATTTTTCATTCGATAGAATTGCCGCGCGTTGCAGGGCCTGCAATATAACCAGCCTGTCCAAAGCAAGATGGTTTGTGTAGGTTGGAATAACCCGGTCGTAGTCAGGAAATTTACCGTCTATTATTTTGGACGTGATAATGGTGTCGAAAAAAGTTATTCGCACCTGGCTTTCTGCCAGCTCTACGGAAATTTCATCATCCGTATCCCCCAGCAATTTACACAATTCGCCGACAGTCTTTCTGGGTAAAATAACTTCTGTTTTTGGATATTCTTTATCCAAAGTCGTTTTGGTAAATGCAAGGCGGTGGCCGTCCGTCGCCACCAATTTCAAATTATCACCATCAACCACCAGCAGGACACCATTCAAATAATAACGGATGTCCTGTTGTGCCATGGCGTATTGGACCATTCCAAATAATTTCTTGATCTGTGCCTGTTTTAACTGGATTTTTTTTGAATGCTCGAACTGATCCAACACTTTTGGAAAATCTTTGGCAGGGAGGGTTTGCAGGCTGAATTTACTTTTGTCTGCTTTAACCTGAAGCTTGCTTTCCTGTAGTTCAAGAGAAACTTTACTTTCTTCCGGCAATACCTTGAGTATCTCCTGTAATTTTTTTGCCGCTACCGTGATGGACTCGTCCTGGTTTGTTTGGCTGTCATCACTTATCTTCGTTGCAATTTGAATTTCAAGGTCTGTTGCCGTAAAAAATAGTTCGGCACCTTTTTTTTCAATCAAAACGTTGGATAGGATGGGCAGAGTTTGTTTGCGCTCGACAATACCGATAACTATTTGCAGCGGCTTGAGCAACGTTTCCTTATTTATTTTCTTAATAAACATTTTTAAATACCCTTAATAATAATGGTCGTTAGATATCGTGCAGAACATTATTTTATCGTTTTGATTGAATAGGTTAACTAGTTATAAACGTTGTGCAGAACATTCCATCAAGGCTGTGTGTTAATTGTGAGAATCCAAGTTTGAAATGCGATAGAAATCAAATTAATCACATATTATGCTCATAGAGTTAACAAGATTTACTTATTCAACTCCGAAGAATTTGGTTAAGCAGGTTGAAATCTTCGTTTAATGTAGGTTCGATGCTACGCAAATTTTCGATGGTCTTGCACGCGTACATAACGGTAGTATGATCCCTGTCACCAAAAGCCGAACCGATTTCCGGCAGGCTGAAATGTGTTAATTCTCTTGCCAGGCACATGGCAATTTGCCTTGGGCGGGCGATAAGGCGGGTGCGTTTTTTGGAAAGCAAGTCTACAACTTTGATCCGGTAGAAATCGGCAACGGTTTTTTGAATGTTTTCTATGGAAACCTGTTTGTTTTGTGATGCAAGGAGATCCCTCAACGCTTCCTTTGCCAACTCCACAGAGAAGGGGCGCTTGTGGAACTTTGAGTAGGCATCAACCCGTTTGAGTGCGCCTTCCAGTTCTCGTATGTTAGATCGCACATGCTTGGCGATAAAAAAAGCGACATCTTCCGAAATGGGGTTGTTTGATTGGGAGGCTTTTAGCAAAAGGATAGCCACCCGCATTTCAAGTTCCGGCGGTTCGATGTAAGGCGCGGGGTCATACCGGAAATTTCTTTTGGGAAAGTATCGCAAGTAATAACAACCTGTTTGTGGCTGTCGGTTAAGGAGTTGAGCGTGTAAAAAAATTCTTGTTGAGTCGCAGGCTTGTCGGCGATGAACTGGATATCGTCTATGAGAAGCAAATCCAACGAGTTATAAAACTGCTTGATTTCATCGATTTTTTTTGCTTGAAACGCCCTCACTACATCGGAAATATAATTGGTGGCATGCACGTAACAGATTTTTGCACTCGAATTTTCTTGTCGGATATGATTTCCGATAGCCTGTAGCAGGTGGGTTTTTCCCAGGCCAACCCCGCCGTATATAAACAGGGGGTTGTACGTTGTGCCCGGTGCTTCTGCCACTTGTATGGCGGCAGAATGCGCCAGTTGGTTTGCTTTGCCTGTAACAAAATTATCGAAAGAAAGCAGTTGGTTAAGTTTGTTTTGCGATTTGTTTACTTTGGGTATGGATACCGGTTCGTGCTTGGGGGTATTGGCGGAAGTGGAATTAGATTTTTGTGGTGCAACGCTGGCGGTTTTTTTTCCAACACGAAACTCAAAATTTGGAATGTTTCTAAAAAAGGGTTGAGCGCGTTTAGCTATCTCCGGCAAGAAGCGTTCTTGTACGAGTTTCAAGGTAAAACTGTTTGGCGCAGTCAACGTGATCTGGTCGCCATTAACTTCGAATAGAAGCGGCTTGATCCATGAATTGAATTGTTGGGGAGGAAGGCTTTCCTTAAAGAAATTAAGGCATGAATCCCACAAGGCTTGGCCCGGCATAATCTTAATAACTACAATCCCCTGAACACTTCGAGCCATTTTACATGCAACGTGCCAAGTTATCCACAGAGAAAAATAAACTTGACATAGAGGCCGGTAAATATTGTAATCGCGGGTTTTCAAATCAAATTTTTGGAGGCGCACAACTATGAAACGCACTTATCAACCTTCCGTCGTCAAAAGAAAGCGCACCCACGGCTTTTTGGTTCGTATGAAAACCAAAGGGGGTAGGGCGGTAATTAGGGCTCGCCGAGCCAAGGGTCGCAAGCGTCTTGGGTTGTGATAAAAAAGCAATTTTTCCCCGCCATCGCCGGATCAGAAAGCATGCGGACTACAAGCACATGCTCGCTGCAACCAGCACATCCAACAAGTGGTTTGTTGTTTATGCGCAGAGAAACGAAGGCGGAATTTCCAGGTTGGGGGTGGTAGCCAGCAAGAGAATTATGCCTACTGCGGTATCCAGAAATTTTACCAAGCGTCTGGTGAGAGAGGTATTCAGGCTCAACCTTGCTGCGGATAGTGCATGGGATGTAGTGGTGCGAGCCAGAAAGCAATTGGACCCGAATACCTCGGCGGAAGGTCGGCAGGCCTTAAAACAATTATTGCAAGCCATACAACCGTGATACGTCGGCTGGTCGTTGGAATGATACGCGCATACCAGTATTTGGTGAGCCCGTTAAGACCCCCGACCTGCCGTTTTACTCCTACATGTTCCCACTATGCTTGCGATGCTGTCTCCAAGCACGGAGTCTGGCGCGGCATGTGGTTAAGCATCAAACGGTTAGCTCGCTGCAACCCCTGGAATCCGGGCGGTTATGATCCCGCACCTTGATAAAGTTACGATAGACAAGACAAGCAAATGGATTTCAACCGATTTTTTTTATTGTTGATTTTTACGTTCTCGGTTTTTTTGCTTTGGGATGGCTGGCAACGCTCCCAGCATCCGGAAGCGCAAACTGCCCCTGCCGCAACGCAAGCTGCAAGCGCACCAATTGCAGCGCCGTCTGCAACGCTGGCGGCGGCCCCCGGACGCCCGGATTCAGCTGAAATCCAGACCCGGCAAAAGCAAGAAGCCGGGCAAAAAATTACGGTCAAAACCGACTTGATGGTTGCGGAAATCAGCTCCATAGGCGGCGATTTGCGCCGCCTGGAGTTTACGCAGCACCGCGATGCGTTGGACAAAAGTAAGCTTTTCACGTTGTTGCAGGAACAGAAAGCACATACTTACATCGCCCAAACCGGCTTGCTGGGTTCCGGGTTGCCGACGCATCACGCGTCATTTGTGGCGCAAGCCAGCGACTACCAGTTGGTTGAAGGCAAAGACTCGCTTGAGGTGCGGCTGGTCACAACCGATGCGACCGCCGCAAAGGTAAGCAAGATATTTGTATTCCATCGTGGCAGCTATCTGGTCGATGTGAGCTATGAAATAGAAAACATCGGCCCCACCCCAATATCTCCTTCGGCTTATTTTCAGCTAGTACGCGATACGTCACCGCCGGAAGGAGGCTCGCAGTTTGTGCCCACTTACACCGGCCCCGCCATCTATACGGAACAGGAGAAATTTCAGAAAGTTGATTTTTCCGACATAGACAAGGGTAAAACCAGTTATCCACAACGTGCGGATAATGGCTGGATCGGCATGTTGCAGCATTACTTTGTGGCGGCATGGTTGCCCAAGGACAAGGTGCAGCGAGAGTATTACACCAAGCAACTGGAGGGTGGCCTGTATTCGGCGGGAGTAATATTGCCGGTAAGCGCTGTGGAACCCGGGCAAATCGCCAAAGTGGGTGTTCCCCTGTATGTTGGGCCGGCTCAGATTTCGCTGGACAAAATCGCACCCGGCCTCGGTCTTACCGTTGACTACGGCTGGTTTACCATCATCGCAAACCCCTTGTTCTGGCTGCTGACCTTTTTGCAGGGCTGGGTGCAAAATTGGGGGGTTGCCATTATTTTGCTGACCATCCTAATCAAGCTGGCCTTTTTTCCGCTCTCTGCCGCCAGCTATCGTTCTATGGGCAAGATGCGGGTCGTCGCCCCCAAGCTGGAGAAAATCAAGCAGCAATATGGCGATGATCGGGAGCGCTTGCACAAAGCCATGATGGAATTGTACAAGGTCGAAAAAATCAACCCGCTTGGCGGCTGTTTGCCCGTGGTGATCCAGATCCCAGTATTTATCGCGCTGTACTGGTCTATCCTGGCCAGCGTCGAGATGCGCTATGCCCCATTTTTTGGCTGGATCATCGATCTGTCAGCGGCCGATCCCTATTACGTGCTGCCTCTGATCATGGGTGCCAGCATGATATTGCAGACCCGGCTGAACCCGACCCCGCCAGACCCCCTGCAAGCCCGAATGATGCAGATCATGCCGGTCGTATTCAGCATCGTGTTTTTCTTCTTTCCGGCAGGATTGGTGCTGTATTCCATCGTGAACAACGTGCTTTCCATCTTGCAGCAGTGGTATATCACGCGCGGGCTGGAAGCCGAAGCTAAAGCCAAAGGTGCTGCCAAGACCTGACACTATTGCCGCGATCGCCACCGCCCCCGGTCGGGGAGGGATAGGCGTAATCCGGGTGTCCGGGCGCAACCTTGGTGAATTGATGCGGCAGGTGCTGGGCAAACAGCCAGCACCCCGCCGCGCGACATATTCATCCTTCCTCGATGCACGTGGTGAGGTGATAGATCAGGGCGTAGCCCTGTACTTCCCCGCACCGCACTCTTACACTGGCGAAGACGTGCTGGAAATGCACGGCCACGGCGGCCCCGCAGTCATGCAACTGCTATTGCTGCGTTGCCTGGAATTAGGTGCATGGCCCGCCCAACCGGGCGAATTTACCCATCGGGCATTCCTCAACGACAAGCTGGATCTGGCGCAGGCGGAAAGTGTAGCTGATCTGATTGATGCCACCACCGCCCAGGCTGCACGTAGCGCCATGCGCTCGTTGCAGGGCGATTTTTCGCTCGCTATCCGGAGTCTGGTGGAAAAACTGATCGGATTGCGCATGTTGGTGGAAGCCATGCTGGACTTTCCGGAAGAGGAAATCCAAAAACCGGATACCGCCCATCGCGGTGAGCAGCTCGGGGCGTTAAGTTCGGGGCTGGAAAAAATTCTGGGGTTGGCGCAGCAAGGCAACCTGTTGCGCGAAGGCGCGCACATCGTTCTGGCAGGAAAACCCAACGTCGGTAAATCCAGCCTGCTGAATTGCTTGAGCGGAGAAGAGGTGGCGCTGGTGAGCGAAATTCCCGGCACCACGCGCGATGTGATCCGCCAGGCCGTCCAGATCGCCGGGGTGCCGTTGCACATCCTGGATACCGCCGGGTTGCGCGCCTCTCAAGACGAGGTAGAGCAGATGGGAGTCGCGCGCGCGCGCGTCGCCCTGCAACAGGCGGACGCCATCCTGGTTTTACTGGATGCCGCAACCGGTATCGGCCCGGACGACAGAAAAATTCTTGACGAATTGCCGCCGGGCATTCCCCGCCTGCTCGTTTACAACAAAATTGATTTGCTCGGCCAGCAGCCGCGCATTAGCCAGGCGGGAGAAGAATGCCGCCTCTACCTTTCCGCCAAGACAGGCGAGGGGCTGGAATTGCTGCGCGACAAGTTGCTGGCGCTGCTCGGCTGGCACCAGGAAGCCGGGGTGTTCATGGCGCGCGAGCGGCACCTGCGTGCGCTGCTCGCTACGCGAGCACACTTGCGGCGGGCGGCGGAAGAGTCGGCGCGGCCCGAAATTTTTGCCGAAGAGTTGAGGTTGGCGCAGGGGCAACTCAATTCCATTACCGGCGAATTTACCGCAGACGACCTGTTGGGCGAGATCTTCAGCCGGTTTTGCATCGGGAAATAGGCGTGTTTCACGTGAAACATACACCGGGCCGACATCCGGCAAGTTTCTGTGCCGACATCTTTTTGTTGTATGATGCGCGCCTTTGTTGCGGCAGGTGCGCGGATGAATTTCCCCAAGCAATTCGATGTGATCGTGGTCGGCGGCGGCCATGCCGGAACCGAGGCGGCGCTGGCCAGCGCGCGCATGGGCCGCGCCACGCTGCTGCTGACGCACAACATCGAAACCCTCGGGCTGATGTCGTGCAACCCCTCCATCGGGGGTATCGGCAAAGGGCATCTGGTCAAGGAAGTGGACGCATTGGGCGGAGCCATGGCCGCCGCCACCGACGAGGCGGGTATCCAGTTCCGCATCCTGAACGCTTCAAAAGGACCGGCGGTGCGCGCCACCCGCGCGCAGGCTGACCGGGCGTTGTACAAGCAGGCTATCCGCTCGCGGCTGGAAAACCAGCCCAACCTCTGGTTGTTCCAGCAGGCGGTGGACGACCTGCTGGTGGAGGGGGGGCGGGCCACCGGAGTAGCCACCCAGCTCGGCCTGCGCTTTTCCGCCAAAACCGTGGTGCTGACCTCGGGCACCTTTCTGTCTGGCCTGATCCACATCGGGCAATCCAACCACCAGGCCGGCCGGGCCGGCGACCCGCCATCCATCAGCCTGGCGCACAGGCTGCGCGAACTTGGTTTGCCTGCTGGCAGGCTGAAAACCGGCACCCCGCCGCGCATTGATGGCCGCAGCGTGGATTATTCGGTGATGGCCGAACAGCCCGGCGATACGCCAGTACCGGTGTTTTCTTTCCTGGGAAACGTGCGACAGCACCCCCAGCAACTACCCTGCTGGGTCACGCATACCAACCGGCGCACCCACGACATCATCAGGGGCGGGCTGGATCGCTCGCCGCTGTTTACCGGAGTCATCGAAGGGGTGGGGCCGCGCTATTGTCCGTCCATCGAAGATAAAATCACCCGCTTTGCCGACAAGGAATCGCACCAGATATTCTTGGAGCCGGAAGGGTTGCACACCCACGAAATTTACCCCAACGGGATTTCCACCAGCCTGCCGTTTGATGTGCAGCTCGAGCTGGTCCGTTCCATCCGGGGGCTGGAAAACGCGCACATCACCCGGCCCGGCTACGCCATCGAGTACGATTATTTTGACCCGTGCGGCCTGAAGCACTCTTTGGAAACCAAAGTCATCGGCGGTTTGTTTTTCGCCGGGCAAATCAACGGCACGACCGGATACGAAGAGGCAGCCGCGCAGGGCTTGCTGGCGGGGATCAACGCGGCGCTATTGGCTGCGGAGCAGGAAAGCTGGCACCCCCGCCGCGACCAGGCCTATCTGGGCGTGATGGTGGACGATCTGATTACGCGCGGGGTGACCGAACCGTACCGCATGTTCACCAGCCGCGCCGAGTACCGCTTGCAACTGCGCGAAGACAACGCCGACCTGCGCCTGACCGAAACCGGTCGCCGTCTGGGCGTGGTGGACGATAACCGTTGGCGGGCTTTCGAGCAAAAGCGCGAAGCGGTTGCCCGCGAGCAGGAGCGGCTGAAATCGGTCTGGGTGAACCCGAAGACGCTGGCCCGGGAAGAAGCCGAGCGTTTGCTGGGCAAGAGGCTGGAGCGGGAATATTCCTTGTACGAGTTGCTGCGTCGCCCGGATGTGAGCTACGCCGGTTTGATGACCTTGCCGGGAGCGGGTGAGCCGGTAGGAGAGGGCGTGGTAGCCGAGCAGGTGGAAATCCAAGCCAAATACTCGGGTTATATCGAGCGGCAGCGCGAAGAAATCGCCCGCCAAGAGCAGTATGAAAGCATGGCGCTGCCCGCAGCCATGGATTACCGCACGGTGCGCGGTCTTTCGGTCGAGGTGCAGCAAAAGCTCAACCGGCACCAGCCGGAAACGGTGGGGCAGGCGGCGCGCATTTCCGGCATGACCCCGGCGGCGATTTCATTGCTCTTGGTGCATTTGAAGCGCGGATTCCGGAGTAGCGTAGAGGCGTCTGGCGCAATTTCAGGCCAGAGCGGTGGAAGCGGGCAGCGAAGCGCATGAATCCGGAGCAGGTATTGATGCGGGGTAGTGCGCAATTGGGGGTAAAACTGGCGCCAGAAACACAGCAAAAAATGTTGGATTTTCTGGCATTGCTGCAGAAGTGGAATAAAGTTTACAACCTGACAGCAGTCCGCGATCCCAAGCAGATGGTAAGCAGTCACTTACTGGATAGCCTTGCTGTGTTACCGCATTTATGGCCGGGAAGATGGCTAGATGTAGGCTGTGGCGCCGGTTTGCCCGGTTTGGTTTTGGCGCTGGTGCGCCCGGAGTGGGCGTTTACCTTGCTGGACAGCAACAGCAAGAAAACCAGCTTTGTGCAGCAGGCGGCGATAGAGCTTGGGTTGCGTAATGTGAGCGTTTACTGCGCAAGGGTGGAAAGCTGGCAAACGGAGGACAAGTTTGACGGGATCATTTCCCGCGCCTTCGCCAGCATTACGGATTTCATCGCGCTCACCCATCAC
The DNA here is from genome assembly GCA_008080515.1 of Gallionellaceae bacterium. Taxonomy (GTDB): domain Bacteria; phylum Pseudomonadota; class Gammaproteobacteria; order Burkholderiales; family Gallionellaceae; genus VIKH01. The sequence continues at coordinate 22,059 of VIKH01000015.1, forward strand.
CTGCTGGCGGAGGAAGGGCGTTGGGCTGCCATGAAAGGGGCGCGCGGTCAGGAGTTGGAGCAATTACCCGCGAATATAGTGATCGAGCGGGTTATCCCGCTACAGGTGCCGGATGTGGATGCAGAGCGATGTCTGGTTATCGTAAAGGCGAAATAAGATGGTAAAGATACTTGCTATTGCCAACCAGAAAGGCGGGGTGGGAAAAACCACCACCACCGTCAATTTGGCCGCCAGCCTGGCGGCCATGAAGCAGCGCGTGTTGCTGGTGGATCTGGATCCGCAGGGTAACGCCACCATGGGCAGCGGCATAGACAAACGCGAACTGCCGGTCACTATCTATCAAGTACTGCTGGGCAGCAAGGGATTGCAGGAGTGCCGCCAGCGCTCCGGCGCGGGCAAATATGATGTGCTGCCCGCCAACCGCGAGCTGGCGGGTGCCGAGGTCGAACTGGTCAGCTTGCCGCAGCGCGAAACGCGCCTCAAGGATGCCCTGCAGGCGGTGATGGTGGAATACGATTACATCCTGATTGACTGCCCGCCCGCGCTCAACCTGCTCACCCTGAACGGGCTGTGCGCGGCGCGTTCGGTCATGATCCCGATGCAGTGCGAGTATTATGCGCTGGAGGGATTGAGCGATCTGGTCAACACCATCCGCAAAGTGCGCGCTCACCTCAACCCCGATCTGGAAATCGAGGGCCTGCTGCGCACCATGTACGACCCGCGCAACACCCTGGCGCAGCAGGTATCGGAACAACTGCAACAGCATTTTGGCGAGAAGGTGTACCGCACGGTTATCCCGCGCAACGTGCGGCTGGCGGAGGCGCCCAGCTACGGTGTGCCGGTACTCAGCCACGACAAGCTGTCCAAGGGCACGCAGGCCTATCTGGCTCTGGCGGGGGAATTGCTCAACAACGCGGCAAAGCCCGCGCAGATTTCATAAAGGGAAGCAAAATGGCAAAACCGAACAAGGGGTTGGGGCGCGGCTTGGACGCATTGCTGTCCGGGGACGCGGGGGAGCAGGGCGATGTGTTGAGCGAAATGAAAGTCGGCCAGCTCAAGCCCGGCAAATACCAACCGCGCAGCCGCATGGATGCGGCTTCCCTCAACGAGCTGGCCGCTTCGATCAAGGCGCAGGGGGTAATGCAGCCTATCCTGGCGCGCGCCTTGCCGGACGGCAGCCACGAAATCATCGCCGGGGAGCGCCGCTGGCGCGCCGCACAACTGGCGGGGCTGAACCAAGTGCCAGTGCTGGTGCGCAAGGTGGCGGACAACGCCGCGCTGGCCATGGCGCTGATCGAAAACATCCAGCGCGAGAACCTCAACCCACTGGAAGAGGCGGTGGGCATCCAGCGGCTGATAGACGAATTCGGCATGACCCACCAAGTTGCTGCCGATGCGGTGGGGCGGTCGCGCAGCGCGGCAAGCAACCTGCTGCGCCTGCTCAAGCTGCCGCAACCGGTGCAGGCGATGCTGATGGAAGGCGGCCTCGACATGGGGCACGCGCGCGCGCTCCTGGCACTGGATGGCGCGCGCCAAATCACGGTCGCCAATAAAATCGCAAGCGGCGGGCTGTCGGTGCGCGAGGCGGAAAAACTGGTGCATGACGCGCTTAATCCGCCCGCAAAATCGGGGAAAAAGACCCACGCGCCCAACCGCGATATTCTCCGGCTGCAAGAAATGATCGCCGACCGCCTGGGTGCAAAAGTGGCGATCCAGCACGGCAAAAAAGGGGCCGGCAAACTGGTGATCGAATATAAAACCCCCGACCAGCTCGACGGCATCCTCGCAAAAATGGGCGTGGGCGGAAACGGATAAATCCCGAGGGCAGAAGATATGCAGGTGCGAATCCACCTCGCAGAGGTTAGCTTTGCATAGCCGATGACTAAACTGGCAAACAACGCCAGCAAGTCACCGGTTATTGCACCCTTTGGGTGTTCGCACAAGCGGCTGGGGGTGAGAGGCGGGAAAGGCTTCGCACTCCCAAGCATTCAGGATTATTCGCTTTGGTCAGCCGGACAAAATGTGTACTTGTACCAAAGTACAATTGACCATATTGACAAAGCGGGCTATAAGCGCACGAGCAGATATCATATTGACCCTGCAGCCACCACCAACCACGGAGGAATAAGAATAAGAATGAGAATCAGGAAAACTCTACTTGCCGCATCTCTTGGCGTCGGCCTGTTTTCTGCCGCCAGTGCTAACGCCGCCCTGACGCTGACCCTCGGCGGGCAAGGCGTCTACGACACCGACCTCAACATCACCTGGCTGCGAGACGCCAACCTCGCTGTCAGCAACACCTTCGGCGTGGGCGGAATCAATCCGGCTGGAACGCCAGGCATATTCGCCCCAATAGATATAGGTGGAACGATGAAGTGGAACACCGCGCAAAGCTGGTTAGCAGCGATGAACGCCAACAACTATCTGGGTTTCAGCGACTGGCGCTTGCCCACTACAAGCGGTGGATGTAATGGTTTTAACTGCACTGGCAGCGAGATGGGGCATTTGTTCTACAATGAACTGGGAGGCACTGCAGGCTCTTCGATCTTGAGCAGCAGCGATCCGGATCTGGCATTGTTCCAGAACGTTCAGCCCTACATCTACTGGTCCACGCCCTCGCCGTATGCCAACCTCGCGTGGTACTTCGATATGCGCAGCGGCTTCCAGTACGATGCCAATAAGGAACACCATTTTATGTTCGTGTGGGCTGTGCGCGACGGCAATTCACAAGTTTCAGCGGTTTCCGAGCCGGAAACTTACGCCATGCTGCTGGCCGGTCTCGGGTTGCTGGGCTCTACCGCGCGGCGCAAAAAAACCGTACCGCGTAACGCGGGTTCTTGTAGCGCATAAAACGGGAGCTTTGGCTCCCGTTTGTTATTCCGATAAGCGAGTGTCAAGCCCTTTAAGGGTAGCGCTCACCAGACAGGCCGGATGGTTCCGGCTTGACCATTCTGCCGCGCAAAGCCGCATGACAAGCCGCGAGTCACCAGCGTACAATTCGTGACTCGCGCTGCCGCGACAGGCTGACTCCATGAAACTCTCACCATCCGCGAGGCCCGCGAAGGCTGGGGGGAACCCCCAAAAATTGCACTTCGACAAGTTCAGCGCGAACGGCCATTGTTACAAATCGGCAAGCCGCGCGGCCAGCCCGAATGAAGGTTGCCAATTTTGGCAAACAGCTTTTTATACATGAACCAACCCGCACGAAATACCATGACCGACCAGACTCTCACTAGCCAGGACCACAACCAGATCATCGCGGAACGCCGCCACAAGCTGTCAGAGCTCCGCAAGGCGGGCACGGCTTTCCCCAACGATTTCGAGCGCAAGCATCTGGCGGATGATCTTCATGCGCCGGGCGCATGATGCTGAAGCGGGTGATGGGCAAGGCCAGCTTTGCCACGGTGCAGGATATGGGCGGGCGCATCCAGCTTTTCATCAGCAACAACGATACCGGCGAGGAGGCACATAACGCCTTCAAGCATTACGATCTGGGCGACATCCTCGGCGCGACCGGCGTGTTGTTCAAGACCAAGACCGGCGAGCTGTCCGTGCGCGTGACCGGCTTGCGCCTGCTGACCAAGGCGCTGCGCCCGCTGCCGGAGAAATTCCACGGTCTCACCGACCAGGAGCAGAAGTACCGCCAGCGGCATGTGGATCTCATCACCAACGAGGAAACGCGCAAGACCTTCATCGCCCGCTCCAAAGTGGTTCAGGCGATACGCGAATTTTTCATGCGCCACGGCTATCTCGAAGTGGAGACGCCGATGATGCACCCGATACCGGGCGGCGCGGCGGCCAAGCCTTTCATCACGCACCACAACGCGCTGGATATGCAGATGTATCTGCGCATCGCGCCTGAACTCTACCTCAAGCGACTGGTGGTGGGCGGGCTGGAGAAGGTATTCGAGATCAACCGCAATTTCAGGAACGAGGGGCTTTCCACGCGACATAACCCCGAGTTCACCATGATCGAGTTTTACGAGGCCTACCGCGATTACCGCTACCTGATGGATTTCACCGAAAATTTATTTCGCGAGGTGGCGCTCAAGGTGCTGGGCACGACGGCCATCACCTATCAGGGCCGCCAATTCGATCTGGGCCAGCCGTTCCACCGCCTGACCATCACCCAGGCGATCCGGAAATACCACCCGCAGTTCACCGATGCGCAACTGCGCGACCGCGATTTTCTGGTTAACGAGCTGGAAGACCTCAAGGCCAAATACCGGTCGGAGGATGGCGTGGGCGGCTTGCAGCTTTCGCTGTTCGAGGAACTGGCCGAGCACCAGTTGTTCGAGCCGACATTCATCGTGGACTACCCCGCCGAGGCCTCGCCGCTGGCGCGTCGCAGCGACGCTCGTCCGGAAATCACCGAGCGCTTCGAGCTGTTCATGGTGGGGCGCGAAATCGCCAACGGCTTTTCCGAGCTGAACGATCCGGAAGACCAGGAGGCGCGGTTCGACGCGCAGGTTGCAGCCAAGGAAGCCGGGGACGAGGAGGCAATGTTCAAGGACGGCGATTACATCCGCGCGCTGGAATATGGCCTGCCGCCTACCGCCGGGGAAGGCATTGGCATAGACCGGCTGGTGATGCTGCTTACCGACAGCCCCAGCATACGCGATGTGATTCTTTTCCCGCACATGCGGCCCGAGGTTTAGTCTCTTGTGAGTCAACCCTTCACCTTGTTTGAGCAGATTTCCGTAGGCCGGGCTTCAGCCCGACTCGGCGGCAATGTCGGGCTGAAGCCCAGACCTACGTCTGGTGCTGGCTTAAGGGGATGACGAGCTGGCGCCATGCTGGATAACAACACTCAAACCCGCCTGTTGCAACGCTACCCGATGCTGCAATCGCTGCCCGCCTCGCAACTGGCAGATTTGCGGGCGGGTGCGACACTCATGCAGTTGCCCGCAGGCACGGTAGTGTTCGACGAGAACCAGCCCTGCCAGGGTTTCCCGCTGCTGCTTTCCGGCTGCGTCCGCGTCATCAAGGCGGCGGCCAATGGGCGCGAGTTGCAGCTTTACCGCGTCGAGCCAGGCGAGAGCTGCATCCTCACCAGCAGTTGTCTGCTGGGGCACGCGAGCTATCACGCGCGCGGCTTGGTGGAACGGGATGTCGGCATGGTGGTGCTTCCGCCATCCGCGTTCAAGGCGCTGCTTTCCGCGCACGAGCCGTTCCGCGATTATATTTTTGGCCTGTTTTCGGAACGCCTCACCGACCTGATGCAACTGGTCACTGCCGTCGCCTTCCAGAAACTGGATCAGCGGCTGGCCGCGCTGCTGGTAGCCAGGCCCAGCCCGCTGCGCGCCACGCACCAGGCGCTGGCCGACGAGCTCGGCAGCGTGCGCGAGATCGTCAGCCGCCTGCTGAAAAACTTTGCCGAGCAAGGCTGGGTGCAGTTGGGGCGGGAGCAGATCGAAATCCTGAACGTGCCTGCTCTGAAAAAATTCTCCGAGCTGTAGCCGCGACCCCCGTTGGCTTTTTGTGACCTTTCTCACAGACAGCCACGCATTGCCTCCGTAACATTCAACCGCATGATCACTCTGCACGGGAAACATGACCGATGAAATCCAATAAATTTGCACTCGCCGCCATTCTGCTCTGGGTCGCCACCGTCGCGGTGTTTGCATGGTTTTTTGTTCGCGGCAGCACGGTCGCCGGAAGCGACAACCGCACCGCCGTGGTGCTCGGCGCGAGCGAGCGCGATCTGGTGTTGAGCGAGATGCAAACAGGTTGCGCAATCATCGCGTGCGGCAGGCATGGGTGCTGCCGCTGATGTGAACCCGGCGCTCATGGCGAAGCTTCCCTTGCCGTTCAAGCAGCTTGGCATGAGTGTGCACCATGAAATGGACGAGCTTGCTGTTGCAGCAGAAAGCGGCAAGCCAGCCGCCGAGCTCCAGCAGATGCTCGTTAGCGCATTATCGAAATGTGTCGCCTGCCACGCGGCCTGGCAGATCAAGTCCGGCAGTTAAAAGATGCGCGCCGCACCCCCCTTTTCAACCGCAGCCTTTTCTTCAAGGAGAACATCATGAAACACAACGTAGGTGGGATGGATCGCATGGTACGCATTTTAGCGGGGTTGACTTTGGTCGGGCTGACGTCTGCCCGCCATATGCGCTGTTCGGCTTTAACACCTGCTCGATGCAGAAGAAATAAGCCTTGCTTACCGCTTGCCTCGCGCAGCAACAGGGTGCGGGGAAGCAGTTTGAAATGCTCGCGGCCTGATGCGCGGGGCGGCGAATATCGGGCGGGCAACACCGGAGAACCCCAAGTCCTGGCACGGATATTTCACCAGATGGCCGGTTTGTGCATCGCGTCGTAATAAGCCAGGCCTTGCCAGATCGTAGAGAGGCCGAGCGCGATGACCAACAGTGCAGCGCCGCGCAACAGCCAACTGCGAGTTTTTATTCCTAGCTTTCCAAACAGGAAACTGGCTGCAAGCATGGATGGTAGCGTACCGGCACCGAAAGCCAGCAGCAGCAATCCCCCTTCAGCCGGGCCGGGTGCGGTGGTGGCCTGTACCGCCATCGCCATGGTCATCGCACAGGGCATCAGCCCGTTGATTGCGCCGCCGATGCTCGCCCCGATTACCGGCCCGCGCTGGATAGCGGCGGCAAACTGCCGGTTTAGCCAAGCGAGAGGGGCGAAGCGCAAGGTGTTGCGCACCGGAGACAGGCCGAGCATGTCCAGACCGAGCAGGATCACGACGAATCCGGTGATGATTTGCAGGATACCCTGCGCCTTTCCGATAATTCCGGTCTGCACCAGCACGGTGCCCAGTGCTGCGGCGGTCAGCCCGATCAGGCAGTAAACCGCGATCCGTGCGGCGTGGTAAGCCAGGTAGGGCAGATATGTCCGCGCGCCAAGACGCATGAAGAAGCTCGACACCAGGCCACCGCACATGCCGAGACAATGGCCGCTGCCGAGAATGCCGGTCAAGAAGGCGAGCCAGTAAGAAAACTCGTGGATATGATGGCTGTGATCCATGGTGGCCGGTTAACCCTTTTGCGGTTGTAGCGGATATTCCCCGCCTTGTACGTTTGCCTGTGTATTATCGGGCATTTCTCATCAAGCCAGCCAGCGCGCATATAATTAGCGGATGACCGCACCCGATCACATTGACCTGCAAATTACCGGCATGCACTGTGCGGCTTGCTCTGCACGCCTGGAAAAAGTATTGAACAAGTTGCCGCATGTAGTGGCAGCAGTAAGCATTGCCACCGAGAAGGCCCACATTAGCTACGACCCCGGTCAAATTGGTCTTGCCGACTTAATCAAAGCAGTGCGGGGCGCGGGCTTCGATGCTCATGAGGTACGCGATTTTGCCGCCGAAAAACGGGAGCGCGCCGCCGTATATCGCCAGGAACAAATCCGGTTTTTTATCTCGGCGTTGCTTGCGCTGCCGCTGCTTGCGGAAATGCTGCTGATGTTTGCCGGAACCCACGTCATGCTACCGGCCTGGCTGCAATGGCTGCTCGCCACGCCGGTGCAATTCTGGATAGGGAAGCGTTTCTATGTCGGCGCCTGGAGCAGCCTGCGCGGCGGCGGTGCGAACATGGATGTGCTGGTCGCGCTCGGCACCAGCGCAGCCTATCTGTTGAGCTGCGCCGTATTGCTGGCCAATTCTTTCGGGCTAGGCATCGGCCAGCCGATTTATTTTGAAGCCAGCGCAACTCTGATCACACTGGTGCTGCTGGGCAAACTGCTGGAAGCGCGCGCCAAGGGCAAGGCTTCCGCCGCACTCGAGGCCTTGATCGACCTGCAACCCAAGCTGGCGCACATAGAGCGCGACGGCATCGTGGCGGAAGTGCCGGTGGCGCAGGTGAAACCCGACGATATATTCCGGGTGCGTCCCGGCGAGAGCGTGCCAGTGGATGGCGTGGTGCTGGAAGGCGCGTCCAGCGTGGACGAAGCCATGCTTACCGGAGAAAGCCTGCCACGGGAAAAACAGGGTGGCGACAAAGTGTACGCTGCCACCCTGAACCAGCGGGGGCTGCTCAAGTGTCGCGCCGTAGCGGTGGGCGCGCAGACCCAACTGGCTGCGATCATCCGCTTGGTGGAACAGGCGCAGGGCTCGAAAGCGCCGATTCAGAAGCTGGCGGATAAAATTTCCGGGATTTTTGTGCCGGTAGTGCTGGCGGTTGCCGCCCTGACGTTTATCGCGTGGTGGGCGGCAGGCGCAGGCTTTACCGCAGCGCTTATCAACGCGGTATCGGTGCTGGTCATCGCCTGCCCGTGCGCGTTGGGGCTGGCCACCCCGACCGCCGTGGTGGTCGCCACCGGGCGTGCCGCCCATGCCGGCATCCTGGTCAAAGACGCCGCCGCGCTGGAGCGCGCGCACAAGCTCACCGTGCTGGTGGCGGATAAAACCGGCACGCTGACATTAGGCAAGCCCGTTGTTACCGACCTGTTACCGGTGCCGGGAGCCGGTTCGGAAGAGCTGCTGCAACTTGCCGCCAGCATGGCGCAAGGCTCCACCCACCCCCTGTCGCGCGCCCTGCTGGAACACGCGCAGACGCAACAGGCCGAACTCCTCCATCCCGATGCGTTCCACGAGCTTTCCGGCAGCGGCCTGCGCGCGGAAATCGGCGGCGTTCATTATCTGCTCGGCTCTCCGGCATTTGTCGCCAGCGAAAATATCGCGCTGGATAGCGCGCAGACGCTTTCCTTGCAGCAGCAGGGCAAAACGGTCGTTGCGGTGGCGCGCGAAGCCACCCTGCTGGGCTGCATCGCCTTCGCCGATACGCTGCGCGTCAGCAGCGCCAGCGCGGTACAGCGTCTGGCTGGGATGGGTGTCCGCGTGGTGATGTTGAGCGGCGACAACATCGCCACCGCACAGGCTATCGCCAGCAAGGCGGGCATCGCCGAATTTCGCGCAGAAGTGTTGCCGCAGGACAAGGCGGGCCACGTGCAGGCGTTAAAGGCGGAGGGCTTGCTGGTCGGCATGGTCGGTGACGGCATCAACGATGCGCCCGCGCTGGCCGTCGCCGATGTCAGTTTCGCGATGCGTAGCGGCAGCGACATTGCTATCGAGGCCGCCGACATCACCCTGATGCGCAACGATCTGGTGAGCGTGGCCGATGCCATCAGCGTGTCGCGCGCGACGTTGAAAAAAATCCGCCAGAACCTGTTCTTCGCTTTCGCCTATAACGTGCTGGGCATCCCGCTGGCGGCGCTCGGCATGCTCAACCCGGTGATCGCGGGCGCGGCCATGGCGACAATCGTGAGCCTCGACTATGCCACCCTCGATACCTTGCGACGCAGCCACCCTGCTTGGCGCTTGCTGTTGGCCGACCATGCGCCGCTAGTGGCAAGCTTTCTGCGAAGGGTGTTTGTCTTGCCCAATGTGCGAGGCATGGCGCAGGCGGAGCTGGTTTCAAAACTGGAAGACGAGTTGTTTCGTTTGCGCCAGTCGCAGGGGGATGCGTCCTTCCCCAAACCGGCGGCGGCTTACCTTGAAGATTGGACGCAGGAAACGCGCGGCTGGTTGCGCAAATATTATCCGCCGGGGTCGGACGAGGCGCATTTCGATCTGACTCCGGCCACCGAGAAAGCCATTGCCTGGCTGGAGAGCCTCATCCAGCGCGCCTTCGTGGGTACCGAGTCGCGCCTGATGACGGTGTTCGAATTGCTCAAGCAAATGGTGGAAGGCAGCGATGCCAACCCCGATGCGCGCATCCGCGAACTGGAGAAACGCAAGGCGGAGATCAATGCCGAAATTGCGCGCATCCGCGATGGCGAACTCGCCCTGCTCGACGAGACGGCGCTGAAAGATCGTTTCCAGCAAGTATCAGCCACGGCGCGGGAACTGCTGGCCGATTTCCGCGAAGTGGAGCAAAACTTCCGCACCCTGGATCGCAGCACACGCGAGCGCATCGCCTTATGGGAAGGCGCGAAAGGCGGCTTACTGGAATCCATTTTCGGCGAGCGCGACGCGATTGCCGATTCCGACCAGGGCAAGAGTTTCCGGGCATTTTGGGATTTTCTGATGTCGCCCGAACGGCAGGAGGAATTGTCCGCCTTGCTCAAGGTGGTTTTCGAGCTACAGGCGGTGCGCGCGCTTGAGCCGGATGCGCGCCTGAAACGGGTGCATTACGACTGGCTCGAAGCGGGCGAACACACGCAACGCACCGTGTCGTTGCTATCGCAGCAGTTGCGACGTTTTCTCGACGACCAGGTCTGGCTCGAAAACCGCCGCATCATGGAGATCATTCGCCATATCGAAGCACGCGCGCTGGCTCTGCGCGGGGACATGCCCAAAGAGCACGCGTTCATGGAGATCGACGATGTCGCACCGAGCATCGAACTGCCCATGGAGCGCCCCCTGTTTTCGGTGCTGATCAAGCCCATGCTCACGGATAAAATACTGGCTGACGACGATGGGCTTTTGGCGGCGGATGCGCTGTTCGGTCATGTGGTGGTGGATAAGGCGCAGCTTGTGGCACAAGTACTCCATGTTTTGCAAACGCGGCAGCAGGTTACACTGCAAGAATTGCTGGGTGAATTTCCATTGAAACAAGGGCTGGCGGAATTAGTGACCTATCTCGCCTTGGCCAGCGAAGACAATAAAGCATTATTCGATGAAGACAATTACGATACCGTGCGCTGGGTAGATGGCGGCGGCGCAAGCCGAAGCGCAAGCTTGCCGCGCGTGATTTTCAACAGGTAAAGAATGTATAACGAAGAAGTTGAGGGCCAGGCATTCTCCCGCGTATTGATCGCTTTGATGAAAGGCGTCGTGTATCAGGATACCGATGCGGCTATCTGGCAGGCATTGCTCGGCTTGCAGGCCAGGGTGCGAGATTATCTTGCGGTGCTGGGGTTGGGGCTGGTGCTGGATGAGGCGGAAGGTTATGCGTGGCTGGAAACCCAGCCTGCGCCCGAGGAGGGGGAGGCGTTGCCGCGTCTGGTGGTGAAGCGGCCCTTGTCATTTCCGGTGAGTTTGTTGCTGGCATTGCTGCGCAAGAAGTTGGCCGAGTTTGATGCGGGCGGCGAGGATACGCGGCTCATTCTTACGCGCGATGAGGTGGCCGATATGGTCAGGTTGTTTCTGCCTGCCGGGGTGAACGAGGCGCGCATCGTGGATCAGATAGACACCCATCTGAACAAGATCATCGAACTGGGTTTTGCGCGCCGTATGCGCGGGCAGACCCATCTCATCGAAGTGCGCCGCATCCTGAAGGCCTTTGTCGATGCCCAATGGCTGTCCGAATTCGATCAGCGCCTGGCCACGTATTGCATCAATGTGATGGGCGAACAGGCATGAACACCGTGGCCGCCGAAAGCAGAATGTTGGATTTCTCCGGGCAGGAAGAGCGCAGCGGCTTTCGCCTGCATCGCTTGGAGGTGTACAACTGGGGCACTTTCAACGGCAAGGTGCGGGCGCTGCAAACGGGAGGCGATAACGCATTGCTCACCGGCGACATCGGATCGGGCAAATCCACTCTGGTGGATGCGGTGACGACGCTGCTGGTGCCTGCCAGCCGCGTCGCCTACAACAAGGCGGCAGGCGCGGAATTCAAGGAGAGGACGTTGCGCTCCTATGTGCTGGGGCACTACAAATCCGAGCGCAGCGAAACAGGCGCATCCGCCAAGCCTGTCGCGTTGCGCGATCACAACGACTACTCTGTGATCCTCGGTGTATTTCAGAACGGGGGCTTCGGCTTCAGCGTCACGCTGGCACAGGTTTTTTTCTGGGCGAAAAGTACCCAGGGGCAGCCGGAGCGTTTTTATCTGGTGGCCGACCGTGGCATGTCCATCGCTGCCGACTTCACCGGATTCGGCACCGACATCAGCGGACTGAAGAAGCGTTTGCGCGCCATGACCGGCGTGGAGTTGTTTGAAACTTTTCCGTCATATGCGGCGGCATTCCGCCGCCGCTTCGATATTAAAAACGATCAGGCGCTGGAGTTGTTCCACCAGACGGTGTCGATGAAATCGGTGGGCAGCCTCACCGATTTTGTGCGCGAACACATGCTCGAAGCCTTCGATGTGGAGTCGCGCATCGCGGCGTTGATCCATCATTTCGATGACCTGAACCGCGCGCACGAAGCGGTGCTCAAGACCAAGGATCAAGTCGCGCGCCTGTCGCCGCTGGTTGCCGATTGCACGCGCTTCGACCAGCTGACGGCGCAAATCGGCGAATGGCGGAATTGCCGCGAGGCGCTGAAGCCGTATTTTTCCTCGCTCAAGGCCGAGCTGCTGGAAAAACGGCTGCTCAACCTGAAGGAGGTAGCGGAGCGGCTCGGTGGCAGAATTCAGGCGCTGGGCGCGGTGCGTGGCACGCAGCAGGGCGAGCGCGACGGGATCAAGCGCGCCATCGCGGAAAACGGCGGCGACCGCATCGAGCGTATCGCGGATGATATTCGCAGCAAGCAGCAAGAGAAAACAAGAAAGCTGGCGCGCGCGGAGCGTTATGCGGAGTTGGCGCAAAGGCTGGAGATCGTTTCCGCAAGCGATGTGGATGGCTTCGTCGGCAACCGCCACCGCCTCGCCGAGCTGCGCGAAACATTTCAGACGCGCGATGCGGAACTGCAAAACCGGCAAACCGAAGCGGGCGTCGACCTGCGCGGCCTCAAGCTGGAACACGAAACGATAGCAGCAGAGCTCGCCTCCCTCAGGAAACGGCGCAGCAATATTCCCGAGGCGCAAATCGCCATCCGGCACATGCTTTGCGCGGCGCTCGACGTGGCGGAGGAAGCCATGCCTTTTGCCGGGGAATTGATCCAGGTGCGCGCCGAAGATGCCGCGTGGGAAGGCGCAGCCGAACGGTTGCTGCATAACTTCGGCGTTTCACTGTTAGTGCCGGAAAAGCATTATGCCGGGGTGACCGCTTGGGTGGAACAAACCCATCTGAAGGGGAGGCTGGTTTATTTTCGTGTGCGCGAAACCAAGGTTGATGAGCGCTCTTCCCTGCATCCTGATTCGCTGGCGCGCAAGCTCGCGATCAAGCCCGATTCGTCTTTTTATGGCTGGCTGGAAAGCGAACTGGCGCGCCGTTTCGACTATGCCTGTTGCGGGACGCTGGAGCAATTCCGCCGCGAACGACAGGCGATTACCCGCGCCGGGCAAGTCAAGGCAGGTGCGGATCGCCACGAAAAAGATGACCGCCACCGCCTCGATGATCGCAGCCGCTATGTGCTGGGCTGGAGCAATGAAAACAAAATCGCGGCTTTTGAAAAACAGGCCAAGGGGCAGGAAGGGCGGATGCAATCTCTTGCCGACATCATCGGCAAAGCGCAAGGCGAGCGGAACGCGCTGGCCGACCGCTTGCAATGGCTGGCACAGATCGGCGAGTACACCGATTTCAGCGAACTCGACTGGCAGCCTGCTGCGGTTTTGATTTCAGAGCTTGAGGCCGAAAAGAAAACACTGGAGGCCGCATCCGACATGCTGCAAACATTGGGCACCCAGCTCAAGGCTGTTGAAGAAAAACTCAAGCAGACGGAAAACGATCTGGGCGAGCGCAACAGGGAACTTGCCCGCAATGAAGAGAAGCGGGAGCAGGCAAGCTTGTTGCTCGCAGAGTGCCAGGCTGCGGTTGCTGCATTTGATGCGGGCCAACAGGAAAATCGCTTTACACAACTGGACAAATTGCGTGCCGAGGCACTGGGCGAACACACGTTAACCGTGGAGTCTTGCGACAACCGCGAGCATGACATGCGCGAATGGTTGCAGAAAAATATTGATGGTGAAGACAGGAAGCTCAAATATCTGCAAGAGAAAATCGTTAAGACCATGCAGGAGTACCGCAACAAATACCCGCTGGAGACCAAGGACGCGGACGCCAGCGTGGATGCCGCCCGCGAATACCGCGCCATGTTGCAACAACTGCAAGCCGACGATCTGCCGCGTTTTGAGGCGCGTTTCAAGGAATTGCTGAACGAAAACACCATCCGCGAAATTGCCAATTTCCAGTCGCAACTTGCGCGCGAACGGGAAAACATCCGCGAGCGCATCGAACGCATCAACGCCTCGCTCGCGCAAATTGATTACAACCCGAACCGCTACATCTTGCTGGAAGCGCAGATCAGTGCGGATATGGAAATACGCGACTTTCAGCAAGAGTTGAAAGCCTGCACCGAAGGCGCGCTGACCGGCTCGGAAGACGCGCAGTATTCCGAGGCGAAATTCCTGCAAGTGAAAGCGATCATCGAACGCTTTCGCGGGCGCGAAGGCAGCACGGAACCAGACCGGCGTTGGACGCGCAAAGTCACCGACGTGCGCCAATGGTTCGTGTTTTCGGCATCGGAACGCTGGCGCGAAGACAACAGCGAATATGAGCACTACACCGATTCCGGCGGCAAATCCGGCGGACAGAAAGAGAAACTGGCCTACACCATCCTCGCGGCCAGCCTGGCCTACCAGTTCGGTCTTGAGTGGGGTGCTGCACGCTCGCGCAGTTTCCGCTTCGTGGTCATAGACGAAGCGTTCGGGCGCGGTTCCGATGAGTCGGCGCACTTCGGCCTGGAGTTGTTCAAACGGCTCAACCTGCAACTGCTGATCGTCACGCCTTTGCAGAAGATACACATTATCGAACCCTTCGTGTCCAGTGTCGGCTTCGTCCACAACGAGAAGGGGCATGATTCGCAATTGCGCAACCTCACCATTGCTGAGTACCGCGCCGAGCGGGATGCGAGGCGGGTATGAGCGATTGGTCTACGCCCGGCGACATCCGCAACCGGGTGCGCCGCGATTGGGACAATGGCCGCATCCTGGCCGCCATGCTGGATGGCGAGCCGGTCTTCCCGCTACGCATTTCCTTGAAAAAACCCAACACCCAGGCGCTTTCCGAACACTTCGAAGCGGCGCGGCAGTGGGTTGCAGAATTAACTGCGGCAACCGGTTTTCAGTTGGAGTGGCGCGAGTTCAACCACCGGCAACTGGGGCGCAACCGCATTCCTGTAGCCGCGATTGTCGCAAGCGAACGCGATGGTCTGGCGCTGATCGGCAAACTGCGCGATGCGTCCCAATTCCGTGTATTGGCCGCAACCCTCTCGGAAATTTATCCGGCGCTTGTCCCATGGCTAAGAAAGCGCCCGCTGACGGTGTTAGACCATGTCGAAAACTGGCCGCGACTGATGGCCGTGCTGGACTGGATTATGTGCCACCCCCGCTCCGGTGTTTACCTGCGCCAGATAGACGTTCGGGGTGTGGATACCAAATTCATCGAACGCCACCGGGGCCTGCTTGGCGAGCTGCTGGATAGCATACTTCCGCCGGAGGTAATCGACACTCAATTTACTGGCGCAAACGGTTTCGCGCTGCGCTATGGTTTTAAGCGCAAACCGGAGCAGGTGCGTATCCGCTTTCTGGATCGGAAATTTTCTATACAGGGATTGCCGGATATTGCCGTCACCAGTAACGAATTTGCCCGGATGGCGCTGCCTGTCAAGCGGGTATTTGTTACGGAAAATGAAATCAACTTCCTGAGCTTTCCAGATGTGACGGATAGCGTGATGTTATTTGGCGGGGGGTATGGTTTCGACCATCTTGCCCGAGCCGAATGGCTGCAAAGCAAGGAGATTTTCTATTGGGGCGACATCGACACCCACGGCTTCACAATCCTGGATCAATTGAGGAGCAAGTTCCCGGCGGCGCATTCACTGCTGATGGATCGTGCAACCTTGCTGGAACACCAAGCACTCTGGGGTGTAGAGGATAGCCCGACAGTACGTGAGTTGGAACGCCTGCAACCGGATGAGTTGGCGCTTTATGATGATTTGCGCTTTAACCGCATTGCGCCAGCCTTGCGCCTTGAGCAAGAGCGAATCGGTTTCGCGTGGGTAGAGGTTGCGCTTGTGGGGGCAGGATTCCGTTGAGATGGAATTAGCTTGTGGCTGTCAAATATCACACGAGGTGGCAGTGAGTGGCGCGAAGAGCATCGGGAAGTTGTGTGCGAAAATCGTGGTTAACAGGAATATCGCCGAAAGGCGAATCGGGGTAAGCAGGAATATTGCAATAGGCAATAACTTGCAAAACAAGCATCCCGCTGGCGGCGCTCGGCATGCTCAACCCGGTGATCGCGGGCGCGGCCATGGCGATGGAAACCGTACAACTCAACATTCAGGGTATGACCTGCAACGGGTGCGTGAAAAACGTGACGGGAGTGCTGCAAAAAGTCCCGGGCGTTTCCAGCGTGGAAGTCTCGCTGGAACAAAGGTGCGCCAAGGTAGTCTACAATTCCGCCGAAGCTAACCCCGCACAGCTCAAGGCTGCGGTAGAGGGTGCGGGGTTTGAGGTTATCTGAACTGCTCCAACTGTAGAAAGGCATACCATGAAACTGACGAAAATAGCGCTTGTGCTGGGCTTGGCTGTTGCCGTCGCGGGCTGCGCCAGCAGCAAATCCGGCGATGTCTACACCCGCGACGAAGCGCGGCGGGTGCAATCCGTGCAGATGGGCGTGGTGGAAGGCACCCGACCGATCAAGATTGAAGGCACCAAGAGCGAGATCGGCACGGGCGCGGGCGCCGTAGTCGGCGGCATCGCCGGCAGCTCTGCCGGGCAGGGCAAAGGCAGCGCGATCGGCGCGGTGCTGGGTGCGGTGGCAGGCGGCATAGTAGGCGCAGCCGCCGAAGAAGGTTACACCCGCGAAGATGGCGTGGAAATCACGATACGGCTGGAAAACGGGCGGCTAATCTCGGTGGTGCAGGGCGGCAAGGAGCAATTCCAGATTGGCGACAGAGTGCGCGTGTTGGGCAGCGGGGGCGAGACGCGCGTCGCGAAGTAATAAGGGCTCGGCAGGGGCAGGGTTCAGTAGTTCATGATTTACAAGGGAAGAGGAAAATGTTGCGTAATACGGTCACCCACTACGGCACCATCGCCCGCCTGCTGCACTGGGGCATGGCCGGGCTGATTATCTTGAGCATTGTCGCCGTGGAACTGCACGAATTTTTCCCCAAGGGCAGCGACCCGCGCGCCGCCTTGATGTCCGTGCATTTCCAGGTTGGGGTAGTGGTGCTACTGCTGATCTGGGTGCGAATTATTGCGATATTTTCCGACAAGGTGCCGCCGATTACGCCGACACCGCCACTTTGGCAGCATATTGCGGCCAAACTCATGCATCTCGCGCTGTACCTCACCATGATTGCGCTCCCCATCCTCGGTATCGTGATGCAGCAGGCCGGTGACAAAACTGTCGCGCTGCTGGGCGTGCAATTGCCGGTGCTGGTCGGCGTGGACAAGGACTTCTCCAAGGCGCTCCGGGAAGTGGCAAACCCGTAATTGGATCGCGGGGCGGGACGGTCGGGCGGTATCGCAGCGCACCTGAAGCGCGGCGGGCTGATCGCCTACCCTACCGAGTATTGCTACGGCCTGGGTTGTGATCCGTGCAACCGCCGCGCGGTGCTGCGGTTGCTGAAGCTTAAGGGGCGGCCGCAGAACAAGGGGATGATTCTCATCGCAGGCCGGTTCGCGCAACTTGCGCCTTACCTGCTCCCTCTCGCGGCAGACCAGCAAGATACCCTGCGCCGTGATGGCGCGCGCGCCATCACCTATCTCATGCCAGCCAAGGCAAGCTGCCCGCGCTGGCTGCGCGGCGCGCACGATACGCTGGCGGTGCGCATTACCGCCCACGCCGGTGCCGCCGCTTTGTGCGATGCGCTCGGCATGGCGCTGGTATCCACCAGCGCCAACCGCAACGGCTGCCAGCCAGCGCG
The DNA here is from genome assembly GCA_008080515.1 of Gallionellaceae bacterium. GTDB lineage: Bacteria > Pseudomonadota > Gammaproteobacteria > Burkholderiales > Gallionellaceae > VIKH01. The sequence continues at coordinate 39,713 of VIKH01000015.1, forward strand.
CACGTACGCGCAATGCAAACGACTTTTCGGCGACCGGGTGCGGGCGCTGCGCGGGCGGGTGGGCAAACGCAACAAGCCGTCCACGATACGCGCGTGGATGAGCGATAAAATAGTTCGCGAGTAATATTCTGGCGTCAACCGATAGCACCTCTCGCTGGCGGCAGAGGGCTACAAAACTACCGGAGAAAGAATGGACAGCAGTTTAGTAAAAAAATACCTGATCGAATTGCAGGACACGATAGTTGCCCGTCTGGAACAGATTGACGGGAAGCCGTTTATCCGTGACAACTGGGTGCGCCCGGCTGGTGGCGGCGGACGTAGCTGCATCATCGAGGACGGAAACGTGTTCGAACGCGGCGGCGTGGCATTCTCGCACGTGGCCGGCGACAAGCTGCCGCCGTCTGCCACTGCGAGCCGCCCGGAGCTGGCCGGCAGCAAGTGGGAGGCGATGGGCGTATCGCTGGTGCTGCACCCGCACAACCCTTATGCGCCAACCACGCATATGAACGTGCGCATGTTCATGGCGAAAAAACCAAACGGCGATGCCTCGTTTTGGTTCGGCGGCGGCATGGATCTGACGCCCTATTACGGTTTCGCGGAGGACGTGGTGCATTTCCACCAGACCTGCAAAGATTCGCTGGCGCCATTCGGCGCGCACCTCCACCCGAAATTTAAGAAATGGTGCGACGAGTACTTCTTTCTCAAGCACCGCAACGAGCCGCGCGGCGCGGGCGGAATATTTTTCGACGATTTGAGCGAACCGGATTTTGCCACCTGCTTCGCCATCCAGCAAAGCGTGGGCAACCATTTTCTGGAGGCATACCTGCCCGTTCTCGAACGCCGCAAGGACGCACCCTACGGGGAACGGGAGCGCGATTTTCAGCTTTACCGGCGCGGGCGCTATGTCGAGTTCAACCTGGTGATAGATCGCGGCACCATCTTCGGGCTGCAAAGTGGCGGGCGCACCGAATCCATCCTGTTATCCATGCCGCCGCTGGTAAAATGGCGCTACGGGTGGCAACCGGAACAGGGTACGGAGGAGGCGCAGCTCTACGAGAAATTTCTGGTGCCGAAAGATTGGGTATAAACTGCTGTCCAGCGACAAATTAGGGGTGGCTATCATGCGTAAACCGGGAAATTTTTTTGCTGCGCTATTGGCTTCAGCGTTCGTTTTCGCGGTGCCGGACAGCATCGCGCAAGCGGTGGATTGCCGCTCTTGCCACACTCTTGGCGGTGCGCCGGGCGCAGTGGATTTAAGTGCGATGTACGCCAATCCCGAAACCCATCACCCTATCGGCGTGGCCTACCCTATCGGCAAGCCGGGATTTGCGGTGCCGGACGGCCTGGATGTGGATGTCACCTATTTCGACAGAAACCATAACGGCCTCCTCGATGAAGATGAAATCCAGTTGTTTGATGCGGCGCCGTTGATGGCGGCAGTCGAATGCGCCACCTGCCATTCGGAACACGGCTATGGCCCGCCGGTAACCGGGCACCCCCCCAAATATCTGCGCTTCAGAAATATCGGCAGCTCGCTCTGCACGACCTGCCACGTCATGTGACTAATCTGTCCGACCACGCTCCGCCAGCAGGTTGCCGAGCGCCTTGTTCGCTTTCTCGTAGCCCGGATTGATGGCGAGCGCCTTGCGGTAGCTGGATTCCGCCTCCGCGTGGCGCTGGCGTGTCTTGCAGGCGTCGCCCAGGTTGCAGTGTGCGTCGGCAAGGTTGGGGTCGAGCGCGATTGCCCGCCGCAAGCTCTCCTCCGCTTCATCTGGCCGATCCTCCAACAGCAGCGCAAAACCCAGATTGTTGTGCGCTTGAGCGATATCCGGATTGATCGCCAGCGCGCGGTGGTAAAGCCCGATCGCCGCGTCTAAATGGTCTTGTGTGGAGGGGGCGACCCCCTGCCCGGAACCCGTCTTGCCCTGTGCCAGCACGGCCATCCGTTCGTGGGCGAACCCCATATTCACCAGCGGTTCGGGGGCGGTCGGCATCAGTTCATTGGCGCGGGTGAACGCCGCCAGCGCTTCTTCGGGCCGTTCGACATCAATCAGCGTAACACCCTTGTTCATACAAATCTCATAGTCTCCGGGAGCGAGTTTGTGCGCGGTCTCGAACGCGGCCAGCGCTTCCTCGAGGCGATCCTGCATTCGCAACGCGATGCCGAGGTTGTAATGGGCTGGCATGTATGCGGGGTCGAGCGCGATGGCCTTGCGGTACAGGCCTTCGGCCTCCGGAAACCGTCCCTGGCCCAACAGGATATTTCCCTGATTCTTGAAGGTGGCGGGTGTTTCAGTGGAGCTGTAAAACAGGTCGTACATGGAAAATCCTTTACGAAATAGAGCGGTCGGAATCTAACCCGAAAGCCGCATAAACTGGTTGTGCCTCCGCCAAATGCGGTTTCCTGCGGCGGTTCAGGAAGAAGGCTGGTGGTTTCCTTTGTGAAATGCAACGCGGTAGGCAACCTGTCCCTGAGGATATTCTTTGGTGGCTACCGATAGAGCTTCGATTTTGTAGGTAACATTTTCCGAAAGACGACCGCAGACTGCCGTCATTCCATCCAGCAGGCGGCTTCCGGGGTAGGCGTTGAGTATCAGGTGATACGGCGGGCAAACATCGCACATCCGCACTGACCCAACTATCGGCGACCCGATAATGGTCAGGTCGCCGACAATCTGTGTCAGGTAGCAAGGGCCGGCATCCACGCCGATAGACAGGCCGATCCCCGATGGCTCGTTGCGCATGTTGGCGACCAGCGAGGGATAATAATAAGTGCGGAAGTTGTCCATCACGGAGCAACAGAAATCGAGCACGGTATCCATATGCTCGGTAAAGTGGCTCTCTATCGGCCAGTAGCAGATGAAACCGTCCCCGGTAAACTTGTCGAACCAGCCGCCATGGTAGTGCAATACCGTGCGGAACTCGGCGACAAAATCATCGAGTAGCCTGGCGAACAACGGTATGTCAATGGATTCCTTTAGCACGCAGGACGAACGCCTGATATCCACCGTCAGTACGATGGCTTCTACTGGAGATACTTCCCGGATGGCTTGCCTGACTTCGGGAGAAACATTGATCTGCGCCGGGTTGAGGCGATCGAAAGGTGCGTGGCCTTTAAACTGTAGATCATTACCCCCGCCGTCGGTCGCACGACGGTTCAAGATAGAAATGCTCATGATTGCACACCCACAAGATTAAATACCGCAACTGTGCCAGATCGTTCACCAGAAACGGGGTTGCCAGTCTATCAGCCCAAAGGAAACCGCTGCAAATCCGGTTTTGCAGTTGGGGCGCGGTAAATTTGTTTTCTGAAATTGAGCGATAACGATCAGTTTGAGGTGCCGGGTTTTCGGGCGCTATTGCAGGATGGTTTGCGGCGCTGAGGCGAGAGTGGCAATGTGTTGCAGCAGCTCTTTTTCCTGGTAGGGTTTGCCGAGATAGGCGTTGACGCCCAGCCCGATCGCGTAGCTGCGGTGTTTCTCGGCGGTGCGCGATGTGATCATGATGATGGGCAGGTTTTTTGTTCTGGCGTCGCGGCGCAGTTGCTTGGTCAACTCGAAGCCGTCCATGCGCGGCATCTCGACATCCAGCAACATCACGACCGGCTGGATGTCTACGAGCTGTTCCAGCGCATCCACGCCATCTTTGGCGGTAATTATCTGGTAACCGGCGCGTATTAGCAAACGGGTGGTAATCTTGCGCACGGTCAGTGAATCATCCACCACCATGACCAGCGGTTGGGTGCGCAACACTTCCGGTGCAGCCTTGCCGGGTTTGCGCGCTATCGTTCCGGTGCGCTGCGCCAGTTGTGCCGGGTTCAGAACCAACAACACCGCACCATTACCCAGCACGGTAGCGCCGGCAATCCACGGCAGGCGCGCCAGTTGCGGGCCGACATTTTTTACGACAGCTTCATGCTTGCCTTGCAGGGCATCAACGTGCAGGGCAATCCGCTGTTCGCCACTGCGCAATAACAATACCGGATTGTGCGGCATACTTTCCGGTACCCGTTCGGCATCCCCCAGGATGTGGGGCAGGTAATGGAGCGGGTAGCTTCTGTTTTGCCACTCGATCCCGCGATTGCGGTAAAGCTGCGCCAGTTCCGCCGGTTTCACCTGTCGCACCAGTTCTACCATGGCGGAAGGAATCGCGTAGACCGAATCCCCGGAGCGCAGTATCAAAACCTGCGTGACAGCCAGCGTGAGCGGCAGGCGGATGGTGAAGTGCGTGCCCTGCCCTTTCTTTGAACTGACGTCAACGCGACCGCCCAACCCGGCAATTTCGCTGCGCACCACATCCATGCCGATGCCGCGTCCCACCACTTCAGTCACCTCGGTTGCAGTCGAAACACCCGAAATAAATATCAGATGTGCCAGCCTGTCGTCGCTTGCCGCTTCACCCGGTTGCAGCAACCCCCTGGCTTCCGCTTTTTCGCGCAAAGCGGCAAAGTTCAGGCCCGCCCCGTCATCGCTGAGCTCGAATACCACTTCGTTTCCTTCCTGCCGCAGCGCCAGGCGGATATCGCCGATCGGCGATTTGCCCGCCTGTTCCCGCTGCTGCGGGTTTTCCAGTCCATGCGCGATGGCATTGCGCAACAGGTGCTCGAAGGGGGCAGTCATTTTCTCCAGCATGCTGCGGTCCAGCTCCACTTCGGTACCGAGCAGTTCCAGGTTGGCCTTCTTGTGCAACTCCTTGCCGGTTTGCCGCACCACGCGGTACAGGCGCTCCGCGATGCTGGCGAGCGGCACCATGCGGATCGCCATCAGGTTCTGCTGCAATTCGCGGTTGAGATAGGCCTGCCCTGACAGGGCTGCGGCCACCTTATCCAGATTTTTCAGCAGGGATTGCTGCACGGTCTGCACGTCATGCACGCTTTCGTTCATGAACCGCGTCAGCTCCTGGAATCGGGTGAAACGGTCAAACTCCAGCGGATCGAACTGCTCCGCGCTGTTCCTGGAAAGTGTGACACGCGCCTGCATCTGGCTTTCTGCCTGGATCTCGATCTCGCGCAACTGTTTGCGCAAATGGCTCACGCTGTCGGTGAGTTCCAGCAAACCGATCTTGAATTCGCTCAATTCCGCTTCGATGCGCGAGCGCGTCACGCTGATTTCCCCGGCATCATTCACCAGGGAATCCACCGTGTCGGAGCGCACGCGCAACAGAGCGGCAAGTGCGGTGCGCTCCGCACCTGCCACGGCCTCGGCGCGGCGCGCGGCGTCTGGGCGCTCTGCCACCGCTTCAACCGTTCCGGCCTTGTCTGCGGATTGATTGCTGCGGAGCTGTTCGATTATGTTGCCGATGCGGTCGAAATAGCTTTCCAGCTCGTCCCAGAACACGGCTTCGGGGCGCGGGAGCGCCATGGCCTGCACCACCTTAGCCTCCATGCGGTGCGTCAGTTCGCCGAGGCGCATCGCGCCAGCCATGCGCGCACTGCCTTTCAGGGTGTGCAGGCTGCGCTGCAGACTGCGGCCCAGTGATTTGTCATCCGGCTGTTCGCGCCAGGCACGCATGCCGCTGCCGACCTTCGGGTAAAGATCGTCGGTTTCTTCCAGGAAGATCGGCAACAACTGACCATCCATATCGTCTTGAGTCACGCGCTCTGCCGCTTCGGGCTGCGCCTGCTGCGCGGGTTTGCCAGGTGCAGGCGGCTCCAGCCCCACGGCTGGCGGCTCCAGCCCCACGGCTGGCGGAATTGCAGGGACTGACGGCTGGTCTGCCTGCAACCGGGCAACCAGTTCCGGTTGCGCCTGCGGCTCCTGACGGTGCCGCACTGCCTGGCTCATGTTTTGCAGCGCGGCGACGGTCTGTCCCAGCAACTCCAGTTGTCCGGCGGTCAGCGCCTGCGGTTGCCCGATGCGCTGCTCCAGCCACTGCTCCAGTGCGTCAGCCAGTTCGGCGACCCGGCCAAAGCCCATGGTGCGGTTGATGCCGACCAGCGTGTGCGCCGCGCGCACGAAACCGGAGGCGATGGAGGGCTGCTTGCTCGCGCGCAGGTCGGCCAGGTGGCGCAACAAGGCGGCGATATGCTGCACCGCCTCCTCAGTCGCGATGCCAAACAGGGCGGGTGTTAGCGTCACCGCACCGATAACGACGGGCGGAGGCTCCGTACCTGTTGCTGGCGGTTCCGCGCCGAGATGGTTTTCGAGCTGCCGCGCGCTGCTCACCAGTTCGCCCGTCTCGATCCGTGTGCTGCCCCGTGCGGACAGCGAATCAACCCATCCCTGAAACGCCGCTTTTGCATCCAGCACGAGCTTCAGCAGGCCGGGGGGAACCACCTGATTTGCTTCCCCTTGCAGCCACTTGTTCATGGTGCGCTCGACCGCCCATGCCGCTTCGGCCAGATCGGTCAGACCGACCATGCGGCCGCTCCCCTTCAAGGTATGAAAGCTGCGGCGGATGGAAACCAGTGGTTCGCGGTTTTCGGGTTCGCGCTGAAGTGCTTCGAGGTTGGTGCGCATGTTGTCGAGCACTTCGCGCGCTTCTTCCAGAAATACTTCCAGCAGTTCGCCTTCCTCGTCGGGTGCGGTGGCAGCTGCTTGCGGAGCACCTGCGGCAGCTTGGGCGGCGGCGGGCAACCGCAATGTCTGTACGTCGCGCAGCGCTGTATCCAGTTGCCCGGGATGGGGATCCTGCTGCTGCAACAGGTTTCGGGTATATGTCCGCAAAGCGTCAAATGCGGCCTGGATGAAGCGCATTTCGCCGCGCTCCACCTGGCAGCTGTTTTCCGCATAATATTTTATGGTTTGCTGCAAGGCCTGCAACAGGGGTTCGGGCTGTTCTTTCCCGAGGAAATGCAAGGCGTTTTGCGCTCGATGCAACAGGCCGGCCAGCTTTTCTGTCCGGGATTGCAATGGCGCTGTTCCCGGCGCAGGTTTTTGCGCATTGCCGGTATCGCCGAACAAATCGAGCAGACCCTGCTCGGCCTGTCGCAAATCAACTCCGATCTCGCCGAGCAGAACCGCCCGGATGCTGCGCGCTTCCGTTCGACACTGCAAGGCAGCCAAGTCGGCAAGCCTGCGTTCATCCTGTGCGGTGCCGGCAAGGGCAGACTGCATCCGCCGGTCGAGAATTTGCGACTTTTCCCCGAATTCGTCGCCGGGTTCGGGGTAGTGCTCCAGGCCGCTGTCCAACAGCAGCAAGGCCATCGCCATTTCCGGCGCAAGCCTTCCGGTCTGCTCCTGGTCGTTCGCGCAGGCTGCCGCTGCCCGCACCCGTCGGCACAGGTACAGAATGGGTTCGTTGCCGATCTGGGCCGCAATCTCGTCCAGCCGGGCAACGTGGGCAGAAAACTCCCGCATGACAGTGCCATCGCGCGCGCATTGCTCCCAGTTTTCTTTTGTCGCACCGAGTTGCACGCGCATCGAATCCAGCAGAGTCGCCGTCTCGGTGGCCGATAAAGCGCCGGTTTGCGGCATCTGGCCCGCCAGCGCGTATACCCGCGCTACTTCGGCGATGGTATCGCTCACCGGCCGGCTGCACGCGATTTGGTACAGCATTTCGCGCAGGGTGGCGTCGCTATTGGCAGGCTGCCCTTCGACCAGCGATTTCATCTGGATGTCTATCCGACCGAGCAGCTTCCTTGCGCCCTGATCGTCCGCCAGGCCGCCATGGCGCAGGCTATCCAGCAGGGCACCGGCCACCCACCAGAATGCGCGCTGCCGATCCTGCGGCATGCATCCCATGACGGCTTGCACCGTGTCGCGCATGGACTGCAAGGCTTCGGTCGGACGATCCTGGCGTAACCATTTCAGCAGGGACATTTGGTATTTGCCGCGCTCCGCCTTGATGCGCGGCAGCGCAGCTGCATCCGGCGGCAGCGCCAGCACGTCCTGTGGCAGTTCCACCCGTAGTTCCGGGGCAAAACTGGAGATGGCGGTTGGCGGGAAATTCATGTTGTTTCGATATGTTTGGCTGCTGTGAAGGGGCGAAGAAATTTGCACCTGCCGCCCCGTCAGCTTATTCCGTGGCAATCCGCTCTGTTTCAGAACCCATTTGCGCGGTCACAGTTTGAAGCCGGCGACGGAAGCTTTCAGTCCACCCGCCAGCCCGGCCAATTCCGCTACAGAAGAATTGGTGAGCCGGGTACCGGCGGTGGTCTGCTCGTTGATGCGCACGATTTCCCCCATGGCCTGCTCCACCTCTCGCGCCATATCGGTCTGCACCTGGGTGGACACGGAGATGCTGCCAATGAGCTGCGCCAGCTCGTGCGAGACCTGTCCAATCTCGTGCAGCGATTGCCCGGCGGCGTCCGACAATCTGGTTCCTTCCACCACGCTTTGCGTGTTTTTCTCCATCGCCGCCACCGCATCCTGGGTATCGCCCTGGATGGTTCGCACCAGCGCGCCGATTTGCCGGGTCGCCTCGGCCGAACGTTCGGCGAGGCGCTGCACTTCTTCCGCGACCACCGAAAATCCCCGGCCCGCCTCGCCTGCCGATGCGGCCTGTATGGCGGCGTTCAGCGCCAGAACGTTGGTCTGTTCGGTGATGTCGGAAATCAATTCCACGATTTCTCCGATTTCCTGCGAGCTTTCGCCCAGCCGTTTGATGCGCTTCGAGGTTTCCTGGATTTGTTCGCGTATGCCGTCCATGCCGGCGATCGTATTCTGCACCGCACGTTCACCCTGTTCCGTCACTTCCAGGGTGCGGCGCGCCACTTCGGAGGACTGCGCGGCGCTGGCGTCCACCTCCTGGATGGACTTGATCATCAGTTGCACCGCCTCGCCCGCGCCTTTCAACTCGTCCGACTGCTTTTGCGCCGCCGCCAGCAGCCCGGTGGAAATTTCTTCCGCATAGTTCGTTGCGCCCATCACCTGATCGGATGCGGCGGTGATGCCGACAACCAGATTGCGCAGCTCTTCGATGGTGAAGTTGACAGAGTCGGCGATGGCACCGGTGATGTCCTCGGTCACGGTGGCGCGGGTCGTCAGGTCGCCGTCCGCAAGGTCTCCCATCTCGTTCATCAAACGCAGGATTGCGGCCTGATTCTGTTTGTTGGTGCGCTCCGCTTCCGCGATGCGGCGATGCGAATCCGCGTTGTATTCCTTGTACAGCAGAAACATCAGCAGCAGCGTCAAACCTGCCGCTATCGGCATGATCGTGGAGGAAACCTGCACAATCAGCGAATACTGGTAAGCATCCACCAGCGACTGGGCCTTGGACAGCAGCTTGTCGGAGAACGACAGAACGGATTCCGCAGCTTTCCTCGCCTTGTCCAGATTGGCCGTTTGCGCGGCCAGAGCCGCGATGCTGATTTGATACTGCTCGAATAATTTTGCGGCGGTTTGCACGTTCGGATCGGCGGATGGCAGCCCGGCCAGGGCGCTTTGAGCAGCCTGCACAGACTGGTCGAGATGCGCCAGCCGCTCCGTCGTTGCATCGCCCGCCAGCACTCCTGCCGCATCCCGGGTGGCGCGCTCCAGCGCCAGCGCCAGGTTGGCCGCAGTCACTTTCTGGCTGCCGGAATAGCCATCCATCATCTGTTGCGCCAGGCTGCGAAATTTATCGCCGCCAACCGTTATCGCTTCTGCCGCCTTGACTGCCGCCGCGAAAGCGGCGCGACTGTCTTCCACCGTTTTGGCATCCGCGAGCATTCTGGCGGCATCGCCCTTCAGCGAATTCAATACCTCGCGCGCCTCGCCGCTGGACGGCGGCAACAGGTCGTTGCCCAGGTCCAGGCGTTCGATAACTTTTGCGTAGTTTTGCCTGCTTCGCGCCAGATTGTCGAACGCGTCCAGCTTGCCGTCTGTACACTGCAGCGCCTGCTTGGCCAGCCGCTGCGACAACATCCGCAGCTTGCCAGACTCGGCCGCATAGCCGGCGATATATCCGGATTCGCGTAGATTGACGTAAACCGCTAACGCGGCGATGACCATGAACAGCACAGCGACCGCGCCCAGAAGGTTCAGCCGCAGCCCGATCGGCAGCTTGCCGATCAGGGGCAGGGATCGTTCGGGTGTGGCGGGCGCATCATCGGTCGCATTTTTCGTGGACAAACCGGATTGTGGTAAGGACAGTTTGAATGCCATGTTATTTTTCTCCCTAGCTGCGACGGCTACCCGCCTATTTGCAAAAAGCCTTCCTGCCCCACAAGACCGCGCACATCCAGCTTGCGCCAGATCGCGCCGCGCTCATCGCGGTACTCGATTTGCTGGTCAGAGCCATTGCTTTGCAGCCACGTTCGCGCGTCGCGCAAACCCAGCACGCAATCTACCAGCAATGCCGCATTGATGCCATGCCGCTCCGCGACCAGCAGCACGCGGTTGTTAGCGTCTCCGGGCGCCTGCGCCTGGCCTTCCGGAGCGGTCGCCCCGCCGTGCGAATATGCGGCCATGTCAACCACGCAATACAAGTTGCCGCGCACATTCGCCACGCCGCGAAACCACGGTTTAACAAATGGCACGATGGTCAGTGGCGGCAACGGCAACACCTCGGCGATATCCCCCATTTCCACCAGAAAGTTTTGTCCGGCTATCTGTACGCCCAGGGTAGACGCCCGTGCTCCAGCCGTATCCGGCGACCGTATCCGATCGATCAGACCCTGCTGGAATTCGCGCAAATTGAGCCGGTTTGACATGGTTCCGGGCGCTTAACCCAGTGCGGCGATCTTGCTCAACAGTTCGGCAGCCACTATCGGCTTGACCACATAATCTTTGGCACCCTGACGCAACCCCCAAACCTTATCGGTTTCCTGGTTTTTGGTGGTGCAGACGATGATGGGGATATGCTTCGTTTCCGGATCTCTGGATATCGCCCGTGTCGCCTGAAATCCGTTCATTCCGGGCATCACCACGTCCATGATGATCAGATCCGGTTTGTTCTGCCTGGCTTGCTCCACGCCCTTCTCGCCATCCTCGGCATAGAAGACCTCAAAACCTTGTTTGCCTAATACCCCTCCTAGGACATGGCGCTCGGTCGCCGAGTCGTCCACTACCAGTATTTTTTTAATTGTCATGATCCCTATCCCTTTTTACTTTGAACAAGCGAAATTACCGCTTCCACCAAACTCTTTTTTGTGAACGGCTTGATGAGATACCGATCCGCCCCCACCAATCTGGCCCAGGCGCGGTCGTAGAGGCTATCCTTGCTGGTCAGCATGATGGCAGGTATGTCCATGAATTTCTGGTGGTTTTTGAGTAGCGCGCAGGCCTGATAGCCGTCCAGCCTTGGCATCATGATGTCAATGAAGACGACGTCCGGGCGTTGCTCCGCAATCTTGGCCAGCCCGTCGTAGCCGTCTTCCGCCAGCACCACCTGGCATCCGGCCTGCGTCAGGAAGATTTCCCCGCTGCGGCGGATGGTGTTGCTGTCATCAATCAGCAGCGCCCTAATGCCTGCAAGCGGTACGGTATCGCCCACCTTTCCCCCATATCCCAAATCAATCCCGCTGTTCTCGCGAAGGCGTCAGTACAGTGAGAACCATCATTTACATGGTTTCTTTAATTTTGCGGATTGTACGCTGCCGCAATGGTATCCGGTAGTACAAGCCTCTTCCAATATGAAATGAGTCTGAAGCCCGAGCGTATTTCCAACGAGAAATGAG
>VIKH01000016.1 GCA_008080515.1 Gallionellaceae bacterium
CTAATTGGTTTTCCTCTGTGATCTCTGTGTTCTCTGTGGCCAATTAAGTTTTTTAGGTTAAAGAAAATCACACGCCCGCTTCCTGCATTCCGGCCCGGTAAACCTGCACGTTGTTGCGACCGATTTTTTTGGCGTGGTACATGGCCATGTCCGCATTCTTGACCAGCACCCTCTCTTCGCTGCCGTGTTCCGGGTAGATCGCGATGCCGATACTCGAAGAGATCCGCAAGGTCTCGCCGCCCACCTCGAACGGTCGGTAGAGCGCGAGTCGGATCTTTTCCGACACCACCCGCGCATCCTGCTCCGCTTCGATGCGCGGCAGCAGCACGAGAAATTCGTCGCCGCCGATCCTCGCTGCGGTATCCGATTCTCGCATACAGTCTTGCAGGCGCTGCGCCACCTGTTGCAGCAGCAGGTCGCCGACATCGTGGCCGAGGTCGTCGTTGACCGGCTTGAATTGGTCGAGGTCAATAAACATCAGCGCCATGCGCGCTTTGTCGCGCCTGGCCGTGGCGAGGGCCAGTTGCAGGCGGTCACTGAACAGCGTTCTGTTGGGCAACCCGGTAAGGAGATCGTAATGCGCCAGGTGCTGCATGTGCTCTTCCGTGGTTTTGCGTTCGCTGATGTCACGGCATGCGACCAATATGCCTATCAGCTCGCCGTTCTGGTGTTTTGCGACTGCGCCGTTGCACAGGAAAGGAATCAGCGCGCCGTCGTGCCTGATATAGCGCGCTTCCGAAGAGTAATGCCCTTTCCCAAGAATCTGCCGCACCCCTTCTTTTGCCGCCTGCCGGTCTTCTTCGCAGATAAAGTCGAGCAACTGCCGCTTAGGCAACGCTTCGTGTGCGAGGCCGGTAAATTTTTCGAAGCTCGAGTTCCACCGGATCAGTTCGCCATCCATGTTGATCAGGTAGTGCAAATCCGGGAAAGCGTTCATGATGCTTTCCAGTTCCTTGAGCGCCAGCGTCAACTGTTCGTTTAACAGGTTGATGCGCGCCCGGCTTTCGCTTATCTGGCGGGCGATTTCCAGTGCGAGATGCCGGTCATGCACCCCCAGCAAGGTAAGCATCGCCAGCAGCAGGCTCACGGTAATGCCGGCAATAACAACGTTCAGCGACACCACCTGGTCGAGCCGCATTTCCAGGCGCGGCAGCGAGGTGACCACCATCGTCCAGGTGCGGCCACTGACTTCGATGCGCTGGTTGGCCTGAAACCGCGCGCCCGCTTTATTGCCGGCGCGGCGGATCCTGTCTTCGTCGTAGAGCAGTGTCCGTTCGGAGATTTCCTCACCATCGTAGATTTCGATATCAATTTCGCCGCCGTGCTCGGCGAGAATGCCACCCATCAGGTCGTTCATGCGGAACGGGGCATAGACCCAGCCGACAAGGCTGGCGCGTCGCTCGGCAACGGTGTCAACCGGCGCGCCGTTCCGGTATACCGGCAGATACATCAGAACACCGGCCTGCGGCTGCGGGTCGGTTTCCTTTTCCATCAGCAGCCTGACTTTGCCGGAAATGGCCGCCTTGCCCGAAAGCGCGGCCTCCCCGGAATCGCGCGCCCGCTCCATGGCGGCGCGGCGCAACCCCGGAGCGGAATCTCCGGCGCGCGGCTGCTCCAGGTCGGAGTACATGTCGTAGCCGAAAGCGCGCTGGTTGCGCTCGTTGAACGGTTCGATGTAAACGACGGCGGTGTAAGTTTCGCGCTCCCCTTCCGGGTGGAGGGTGTAGTTGGGGAAACCCTGGCTGCGGATGTCGGCGATATGGCGATTTTTCTGCTCCGAAGTCACGATCCGGGCAAAACCCATACCCTGTGCGCCCGGATAGTTTTGATCCAGATGCAGCCTGGCGACGAAATTGCGGAATTCGTCGCGCTTCACCTCCTGCGACGCGGAGAACAAGCCCTGCAATCCGCGCAGCACCTGCCCGTAGGTTGCCATGCGCAGTTCGACATGGTCGCTGGCCTCGCGGATACCATATTCGAAGTCCGCCTGGAGCGCCCGCATGGCGTTTTCCCGGGTATGGCCCCACAGCAGGTAGGTGCCGCATAAGGCGGCGGCGAGCACCAGCCAGGGCAGCGCCCGGAGCAGCGCCGGTTTGGCGGTCGCGCGACCAGAGCCCGGCGCAACGGGGCTATCGCTTGCAATGCCGGGGGTAAGCATGGCGCCGGGAAAATTGCGGCCAGGTTTTCCGAGAAACCGGCGCAAGCAAGGAAATTATCTTGAACAAACCGACAACCTGTTCTTGGCCCATATACGCTCCTGCAAGTTGCGTGATGCCGAAGATGTGCGGGTCGGGTCGGGCGCTTTGCGCCGCATCCGGGCACCAGCGGGTGTTATGCGTGCGCAAGCCCGTTGCTGTGGCGGGGAATCAGTTCAGTTGGGTCGCTTCAGTCGGTGCCGAACCCACCAAGGCATGACGCATAAATTGTAGCTCCCCCGTTTTGGTAAATGGCCGTTCCGCACCCTCGTCCAGACACTGACTGCTTGGGCGCAGTATATGGCAGATATGTTCAAAGTGAAATCAGGAGCGATTTGCGCGGCGCACAAGGGCAAACGGTGCCATCTTTGAGCGAGCGGGGCCAAGTGCGGCTAATCCCCCTCAAACTCGCACAGCGCAAACACTTTGTGACCGTGCTTCTCCAGCCGCTTGCGCCCGCCGATATCCGGCAGGTCAATGACAAAGCAGCATTCGACGATCTCGCCACCGATTTTCTCGATCAGCTTGCAGGCCGCTTCCGCCGTGCCGCCGGTGGCGATGAGGTCGTCCACCAGCAGCACCCTTTCACCTTTCGAGATGGCATCGGTGTGGATTTCGATGCGGTCGGTGCCGTATTCGGCACGAAACCCTTGCCCATCACATAGGACAGGGGTGCGCCCACGATAAAACCGCGCGATTCGATGCCCGCGATTTTGTCTATTTTCATGCCGGCATAGCGGCGTGCCAGCTCGTCTATAGTGGCGCGCAGGCCGACGGGATCCTTGAGCAGGGTGGTGATGTCGCGGAACATGATGCCCCGCTTGGGGTAGTGCGGGACAGTGCGGATTCTGGATTTGATTGGCATTTGATTTCTCTCTGGAGTTAATTTGAAAAACCGTTAGCAGCGGATTAACACGGATGTTCACGGATAAAATTATTATATGAACGTATGGGGTTGTTACCAGAGCCTGGTTTCTTCCGTGGTTTTATCAGTGTTATCCGTGTCCATCCGTGGCTAAATAATTCTGAATTTACCGCTTCAACACCCGCCCGGCCACGGCGTCCAGTTGCGCGACTTTTGCCGGATCACGCGCTTCAGGTGCGGTAATGAGCGCATATTCCAGCGCGCTGCGGCAGGAACAGGCACCGCCTTTCTCGTCGCCGATTACTTTCGGCGCGACCTGCTTCACCAGCGCGCGCGCCTTGTCGGCGTTCGTCACCAGCACCTTGATGATCTGTTCCACCGTCACGTCGTCGTGATCGGGGTGCCAGCAATCGTAATCGGTCACCATCGCCACCGTGGCGTAGCACAGCTCCGCCTCGCGCGCGAGCTTGGCTTCCGGCATGTTGGTCATGCCGATCACGTCGCAGCCCCAGGAGCGGTACAGCTCGGATTCCGCCAGGCTGGAGAACTGCGGGCCTTCCATCACCAGGTAGGTGCCGCCGCGCAGCGCAGTGATGCCCGCTTCCTTCGCCGCCGCCTCGATGTGGTCGCCCAGCCGCCTGCACACCGGATGCGCCATGGAAACGTGCGCCACCAGCCCGCTGCCGAAAAAAGATTTGTTGCGCGCGAAGGTGCGGTCTATGAACTGGTCCACGATCACGAACATGCCGGGCGCCAGATGCTCGCGCAGCGAGCCCACCGCGCTCACCGAAATCACGTCGGTCACTCCTGCGCGCTTCAGCGCGTCCATGTTGGCGCGAAAGTTGATTTCGGAAGGCGGGACCTTGTGCCCGCGCCCGTGGCGCGGCAGAAACACCAGTTGCTGCCCGTTCAATTCGCCAAACAGCAACTGGTCGGAAGGCGCGCCGAACGGCGATGACATCGTTACCCAGCGCTTGTTGACGAGGCCATCTATGTCATAGACGCCGCTGCCGCCGATGATGCCGAGAATGGAATTCTGCTTTGTTTCGCTCACCCTGATCTCCCCTGTTTTTTGAAAATCAATTTAGCCACGGATGAACACGGATGTTCACGGATTATTGGTGAATGTTTTTATCCGTGTTTATCCGTGGCGAATTCTTATCCTTGAATAACTTAAATCACCCGGTCATTCCCGCCGTCCACCGGCAGCCACGCGCCCGTGGTCTTGGCAAACAATGGGCCGCACATTTCCGCCGCCAGTTCCGCCACGTCGCGGCTAGTCACTTCGGTTTTCAGCACGTTGTTTTTCTTGTACTCATCCACGCTCAGGCCATAGTGTTTGGCGCGCGCAGCCAGCACTTCCGGCGTCCACAGGCCGGTATCGAACACCGCATTCGGGTGCAGCGAATTGATGCGGATGTTGTCGGTGCCCCACTCCAGGGCGGCGACGCGCGCCAACTGGTTGAGCGCGGCCTTGGAGGCGGAATAGGCGGCTGCGCCGGGGCCGGGCGCGGGCACGTTTTTGGAGCCGATCACCACCACTCGCCCGCCGCGAGGCGCGAGCTTGAGGAAGGGGTGACATTCGCGCATCAGCATCAGGTTGGCATCGAGGTTGATGCGCATGACCTTCTGCCATTCCTCGGTCTTGAGCGCTTCGATGCGGCAGCCGCCGGGGAAGACCCCCGCGTTCAGCACCAGCATGTCGAGGCCGCCAAATTTTTCCGCAGTCTTCACCAAGGCTTGTTTGAATTGCTCTTCAGAAGTGAGGTCACATTGCAGCCCGAGGAAGTTTGCGCCGCTTTTCATGGCGGTTACCGATCCGGAAAGATCGAGCGCCACCACCGCCGCGCCGCGTGCCAGCAGAGATTCGACGCAGGCCTTGCCGATGCCGGAAGCCGCGCCGGTGACCAGCGCCACTTCGCCCGCAAATGCGGGTGGTTTGCCGCCCTTGCGCAGTTTGGCCTGTTCCAGATCCCAGTATTCGACATCAAAAATGTCTTTGGCGGGCAGCGCACGGTAGCCGCCCAGCGCAGTGGCGCGCTGGATGATGCCTATCGTGTGGTCGTAAATATCGGCGACGATGGCGGCATCCTGCGCGCTCCTGCCCACTGCGCACAGGCCGAACTCCTCATCCAGCACCACGCGGGGGGCGGCATCCAACATGGTCTTGCGCTCTTTCGCCTGCGGCTCATGGGTTTGGAAGTAGGTTTTATATTGTTCCGCGTAAGCCGCCACGTCGCGCCCCAGCATCGGCAGGCGCTTGGTGCGGATCACGTGGTCGGGCGTGGCCGGACCTTGCTGCGCGATGACAGCAATATCCGTGCGGCACGCGAAAGACAGGCTTCTGGCGTCGGCGTGGCGCACGAGGATGACGGGAAAACCCGCCACGCCGGAAATATCGGCGCGCAGCCGCGCCTGCTCTCGGGCAAGCGCCAGATCGCGTCTAACCTCTGCGGCAGCAGGCGCAAACTCCCACGCCTGGTTGCGCTCGAGATATTCCTCGGCGCGGCCCACCAGCGTGATCATGCGCTGGTAGGATTCCTGCGCGCTCTGCCCGAAGGAAAAAATGCCGTGGTTCAGCAGCACCATGCCGATGGTGCGCGGCCCGGCCTCGGCGACAAAACGCTCGGCGCACAACTTGGCCAGATCGAAGCCGGGCATGACGTAGGGGATCACCACCATCTCATCGCCGTAGATCTCGCGGATGCGCGCTTCGCCATCCGCCGTGTTGGTGATGGAAACGATGGCGTCGGCGTGGGTGTGATCCACGTAGGGGTAGGGCAGGATGGCGTGGAGTATCGCTTCCACCGAGGGCACCGGTGCGGAGGCGCGCGTCTGGTGGGTGACCAACTGGTTGACCATCTCCGGGTCGGGCAATGCCGGCAGTTGCGCTAGCTTCTTCAGGTGATCCAGACGCACCGGCGCGAAGCCGGCGGCGGCGATGGTCTCCAGATCCCAGCCGCTGCCCTTGACGTAGAGTATCCGCTCTTCTTCGCCCAGAATATTTTTTTCGGTGATCTTTACCGAGGTGTTGCCGCCGCCATGCAGCACCAGCGACTTGTCCCGCCCCAGCAGGCGCGAGCTATATACCCGGCGCTCGAGCTCGCCGCTACAGGATGCTGCCGCCGCGTCCTCCCACAGGTTCTGCATGTTTTCCTCTTGTTATTACCGTACGCGCTGCGCCAGCCGCCGGTAAATATCGCAGTAGGCCGCAGCGCTTTTGCCCCAGCTGAAATCCTTGGACATGCCGTTTTGTTGCAGCGCACGCCAGGTTTTCTTGTCGTGATAGGCTGCGGCGGCGCGTTGCGCGGCAGCCAGCAGCGAAGCCGCGTTCACCCCGCGAAAGGCGAAGCCGCTGGCTTCGCCGCGAGCTAAAGTTTCATCGCTGCAATCCACCACCGTGTCGCTCAGGCCGCCGGTCGCATGCACCAGCGGTGGCGTACCGTAGCGCTGGCTGAACATCTGGTTGAGGCCGCACGGTTCGAAGCGCGAGGGCATCAGAAAAATATCCGCGCCCGCTTCGATCAGATGCGACAGGCTTTCGTCAAACCCGACATATGCGCTGATCTGTCCGGAATGGCGGTGTGAAAGCTCCAGCGCCGCCTGCTGCATTCCCGCATCGCCTGCGCCGAGAAGCGCCAGTTGCGCCGGCAGCGCAACCAGTTGCGGCGCAATTTCGAGCACCACGTCCAGGCCCTTCTGATGCGTGAAGCGGCTCACCAACCCGAACAGGAGCACCTCCGGGTCGGAACGCAACCCGATGCGCCTTTGCAGTTCGAGCTTGTTGGCGAGCTTGCCGCGCATGTCGGTCGCATCGTAGGGGCGCGCCAGATTGGGGTCGGTCGCCGGATTCCATTCGTCCGTGTCAATGCCGTTGACGATGCCGGTCAGGATGTTGCGCCTGGAGGCGAGCAGGCCCTGCAGGCCGAACCCCAGTTCGTCGGTCTGGATTTCTTCGGCATACGAAGGGCTCACCGTGGTGATGTGGTCGGCGTAGTGCAAGCCGGCCTTCAAGAATGACAGATTGCCGTAGAACTCCACGCCCTCCATCTGAAAACATTCAGGCGGCAACCCCAGTTCCATCGTTGTTTGCGGGGGAAATACGCCTTGGAACGCGAGGTTGTGTATCGCCATGACGCTGGGTGCCGCACCGTTTGAAAAACGCAGGTAGGCGGGTGCCAGCGCGGTTTGCCAGTCGTTGCAATGCACCACGTCCGGCCTCCAGCCCAGCGGGGATTCGGCGCTGCCCAGCACGGCTGCAATTTTGGATAACAGGCCGAAACGCAACGGGTTGTCCACCCAGTTCATGCCGTGCTCGTCCTGGTAAGGGCCGCCGCCGCGCAAGTACAGCTCGGGGCAATCCACCACCCACAGCGGCACCCCACCCGGCAACTCGCCCTCCAGCAGCCGCACCGCCGGGAAAGAATGTGAAGCGGCCATTTCCTTCACCGCTTGTAGCTGCGGCAACGCTTTCAGCACTTGCGGGTAGCCCGGCATCAGCACGCGCATATCCACGCCCATATCGCGCAGCGCCGCAGGCAAGGCGGCACTCACGTCGGCCAGACCGCCGGTTTTGATCAGCGGCGCGACTTCGGAGGTGGCAAACAGTACGCGCATGTCCAGAAAAGTATTACAACCAGCGCATGCGGCCCAGTTCCAGCGGATGAATCTGCAAGTCGTGGTGCGGGTAAACCCGTATGCGGTAACCCAGCTTGCCGCATTGCTCCGGCGTCAGTTCCAGGGCGAAAACCTGCTCTCCCGTTTCCGCAATGGCGCGCTGCGATTTGAACTGGTAACTCATCTTTCTGGACGGGCGGATGCTCTTGCCGTTGAACAGGTAGCCGATCAGCATTTCCACTACCACGTCGTCCGGCTTGAGCCCGTTCAGCTTCACGGCCACTTCTAAACGCACCCCTTCACGGAACATGATGCTTTGCGCGGGCGTGTTCACGAGACGTATCGCCACCCTGCCCCACGCCTGGCGAATAGTGTTTTTCCACGCCGCGATCTGGCGCGCGCCGACAAAGTTGTTATCGTGGTAGCTGCGGTACTGTCGGGTGGCCGGCAGGTAAGCGTTGGCCACATATTCGCCCACCATGCGCGTGGAATTGAAGCGCGGCAGCAAGGTGGCGATGGAGTTTTTGGACATCTTCACCCATTCCTGGGAATACCCCATTTTGTTGCGGTTGTAGTAGGTCGGGATCACGTGATCCTGGAGCAGTTCGTACAGGGTGTGGCTTTCTTCGCGGTTGCGCTGCGCTTCCGGCAACAGCTCCGAAACCGGCTTGATCGCCCAGCCGTTCTTGCCGTCGTAGCCCTCGTCCCACCAGCCGTCGAGAACCGATAGATTGAGCACGCCGTTCATCGCCGCCTTCATACCGGAAGTCCCGCTCGCCTCGAGCGGGTACAGCGGGTTGTTCAGCCACACGTCCACACCGGCCACCAGGCGGCGCGAGAGCCGCAGATCGTAGCCTTCCAGCATCAGGATTTTCCCCTCGAATTCCGGCAGGCGCGAAACCTGCGCCACGCGGCGGATCAGATCCTGGCCGGGGATGTCGGCGGGGTGCGCCTTGCCGGCGAAAACGAACAGCACCGGGCGCTCCGGGTCGCCGGTGATCTGGCGCAGCCAGTCCAGGTTCTCGAACAGCAGCGCGGCGCGCTTGTAAGTCGCGAAGCGGCGCGCGAAACCGATGGTCAGGATGTTCGGGTTGGCCGGATCGGCGTACTTCAGGATGCGGTCCAGGTGCGCCTCGGAGCCGTGGTTGCGGTAATGCTGCTGGCTGACGATCTGGCGTATCAGTTGCAGCATCCTCGACTTGAGCGTTTCGCGCACGCTCCAGAACTGGTGGTCGGGGATGTCGTCAACATGCTTCCAGAAGCCCACATCGCAACAATGCTGGCTCCAGCCCCAGCCGAGAAAGCGCTCGAACACTTCCAGCCACTCCTTGGCCAGGAAGGTGGGCATGTGCACCCCGTTGGTGATATAGCGTATGGGGTTTTCTTCTTCCTCGATTTCCGGCCACATTTCGCCGCAGATTTTGGAAGAAACCTTGCCGTGGATGCGCGACACCCCGTTCTGGTGGCGCGAGCAGCGGATCGCCAGCGAGGTCATGTTGAAGTCGGGGGTATCCGGGGCGTGTCCCAGCGCCAGAAAATCATCGCGGTCGATTTGCAGTTGCGGGTAATAGTGCTCGAAATAGCTCAACAGCATGCCGTGGTTGAAGTGGTCGTGCCCGGCCGGTACCGGCGTATGGGTGGTGAAAATGGTGTTGGCGGCCGCCGCTTCGAGCGCGCTCGAAAAATCCATCCCCTGGCCAACCAGAATGCGGATGCGCTCCAGCGACATGAATGCGGCATGGCCCTCGTTGATGTGCCAGGCGGTCGGCGCGAAGCCCATTTCCGCCAGCGCGCGGACGCCGCCGATGCCGAGCACGATTTCCTGCTCGATGCGCATGGCCTTGTCGCCGCCGTACAGGTGGTGCGTGATGATGCGGTCGTGCGGGGTGTTCTCGGCGACATCGGTATCCAGCAGATACAAAGTGACGTTGCCCACCCGCGCCTGCCAGATTTTTATGGCCACGTTGCGCCCAGGCAAATCCACGCTTACGCGGTATTCCTGGCCGTCCCCGCGCAAAACCGGCGAGATCGGCAGGTTCTCGAACTCGGAATCGGTGTAAATGGCGTTCTGGTTGCCATCGCCATCTATGGTCTGGTGGAAGTAGCCCCGGCGATACAGCAGGCCGATGCCGACAAACGGGAGATGTGTGTCGCTCGCGGATTTGCAGTGGTCGCCCGCCAGTATCCCCAGGCCTCCGGAATAAATCGGGAAGCTTTCGTGGAAGCCGAACTCGGCGCAAAAATACGCCACCAGATCGTTATCCGCGAACTCTTCGGTATAGCGGTTGCGCACCGGTTTGGTGTGGTAAGAATCGTAAGCGGCCAGCACGCGGTGGTAGCTGGCCAGAAAGACCGGGTCTTCCGATGCCTCGATCAAGCGCTGCTCGTCCACGCGGCGCAGGAAGGCGTTGGGGTTCTGGCCCACCGTATCCCACAGGCTGCGGTGAATATGGGAGAACAGATCCCGTGTCGGCAAATCCCAGCTATACCACAAATTGTTGGCCAGCTCCGCCAAGCGCGCCAAACGCTCCGGAACTCTGGGCCTGACTTCGAGAATATACGGTGTGCTGTTTTGCATGAATCACATCTCTCCAGTTTGTTTTTATTGCGGATTATTACAGCGAGCCAGCCGAAACCCAAGCTTCTTGGGCAGCGTTTGCGCTTGATGTGATGGGCTGCGGCGGCAATGTTGCGGCGCATTATAGCAAGCCCTGCAAAAGCGGGCGCTGCAGCGTTCGGCCTGGCGCGGGCGCGGAAGGCTTTCGGCTTGCCGCGCAGCCCGGCAGCTATTCCTTCATTTCGGTCGGCTTGCGCTTTTTTATCTTGTGGAATACCGCCACGTGATGGCTGATCTTGCCGCCATCATCCTTTACCAGCCGGATAGAGAGCCAGATATGGTAAAGCTCGCCTCCCTTGTGGCGGTTGCATACTTCTCCGCTCCATTCGCCTTTCTGATACAGCATTTCCCACACTTTGAGATAAAACGCCGGCGGGTGTATGCCGGAAGAAAGGATCTGCGGGTTTTCTCCGAGTATCTCATCGGCGGAAAAACCGGTAATGGCGGAGAAGGCGGGGTTGGTCATGACGATGCGGTTGTCCGGGTCGGTCACCATCACCGCATCTTTTACGGAATTGAACACGGTCATGGAAAGCCGCAGCCCATCCTCTGCCAGTTTGCGGGCGGTAATGTCGTGCGCGACAGAGTATCGCAAGGTTTTCCCCTGGTAGTTGAGCGGCCCGCTGAACACTTCGACATCGCGGATGTCGCCGCTCTTGAGCCGGTGGTGCAGCTCGACACGGTGCGAGGCGCCATCCTTGATCTTGTTCATCACGTCAACAATTTTCCCGCTCGGCACAAAGCTTATTTTGGAAATGTTCATGCCGCGCAACTCTGCCATCGAGTAACCCCAGAATGCGAGTGCGGCCGCGTTGGCATCCACGATGCTTCCCGACTCGGGATCCAGCAGGTAGGCGATGGAGGTGTTATCCTCGAACATCTGCTTGTAGCGCGCAGCGCTCTGGCGGATCTCCGCCGCATCCTGCAAGGCGCGCGCCCGGCCATACACCAGCAGCCAGGTGAGCAGCGCCAGCAGCACGCTTGAGCCGGTGCCGATATACGCGACAAACTGCGGCCTGCCCCCTTCCATTTGCGCATCGAACTTGAACAGGGAGTGCGCCGCCAGCGTCCACGGGTGGCTCGCGATTTCCATGGGGATGGCGGACTTGAACAGATATCCGGTGCCGCCGATCAGGTGGCTGGCAGTGGGGTCGGAATCGTACATCAGCGTCTCGTCGGACAAGGTGTTGCCGTCCAAGATTTCGATGTCTATCATGCTGGACGCCTCGCCGAGAATACCGGCCATCAGCGTTTCCATGCGCGACACCGAGTAGACCCAGCCGACGATGCTGGCGCGCCTTTGCTCCAGCGTGTCGCCCGGCATCCCCTCCTTGAAATTATAGATGGGCGCAAAAGTCAGAAAGCCAGCCCGCAAATGGCCGTCCGTTTCCCGCAGCAGGATCTTGCCAGTGTTGACCGCATTGCCGGTGTCGCGCGCCTGCTCCATAGCAATGCGGTAGGCCATGTCAGAGTGCATGTCAAAGCCGATGGCGTGCTGGTTGCCGCCGAAAAACGGCTCGATGTAAACGGTCGGGGCATAGAAATCTTTTCCCCCTTCAGACTTGATGGCGTAGGAAGCAAAGCCCTCCTTGCGCATGGATTCAATGTGTTTGTGCCATTGGGGCAAGGCCACGATCGGGGCGAAGCCCACCGCATCGATGCCGGGGTAGTTTTCGTTCAGCCGCAGCCTGGTGATGTAGGTGCGGAATTGCTCCCGGCTGACGCTGCCGCTGGCGGCGAACAGGGCCTTGACGCCGCGCAGCATTTGCTCGTACACCTTCATGCGGTCCTCGACATGGCGCGCGGTTTCCCGCACGTGTGCATCGAACTCGTCCTGCAAGTGCTCGCGGGATTCCTGGGACTCGTTCTGCCACAGCATGTGCACGACCGCCAGCGAAGCCGCCAGCACCACGAACGGCAGCAGGTAACCGAGATGGTGCCATTCCAGCACACGGACGAAGCGCGCCATCAAGCTTTTTTTGGGGGGGGTGAAGGTGGCCATGGCGGGTTATGGGTTATGCGGGAAATTGCGCATGAGTTTCTTGTGCGTAAACAACCGGATCATGCTGGAACTTTACCGCACATGCCGCGCCATGCGCGCCAACACGGTGTCGCGCGGGAATAGCGCCACCACCGCGTCCACCGCCGGAGTTTGGGTCTGTCCGGTGAGCATCACGCGCAGCGGCATCGCCAGCTTGGGCATTTTCAACCCGTGCGCGGCAACGGTTTCCTTGATCGCCGCGTTGATCGCCGACGCTTCCCAGGCGACTTCCCTGAACCGTTCCAGCAATGCGCGCAGGGCGGGCAACGCTTCGGCGGATAGCTGGGATTCCAGCAGCGTTAGATCAGGGTGCAGATCCAGGTAAAACACCTCGGCGGCGTCGGCCAGTTCGTTGAGCGTTGCCGTGCGTTCCTTGTACAGCGCCACGACCGCGTCCAGGGCGGGCGTGGCGCCCGCCTCCACGCCGCGCGCCGCGAGGCGCGGGCGCACCAGCGCGGCAAGCTTCTCGTTGCCCGACTGTTTCATGTAGTGCCCGTTGAGCCAGTTCAGCTTTTCCGTGTTGAACTGCGCCGCCGACGGGGTGATGTGATCCAGGTCGAACCAGGCGCAAAACTGTTCCGCCGAAAAAACTTCCTCATCGCCGTGCGACCAGCCCAGCCGCGCCAGATAGTTGATCACCGCCTCCGGCAGATAGCCGTCTTCATCGTATTGCATCACGCTGACCGCGCCGTGGCGCTTGGAAAGCTTTTGCCCGTCGTCACCCAGTATCATGGAAAGGTGAGCGTATTGTGGCACGGTGGCACCGAGCGCCTTGAGGATATTGATCTGGCGCGGCGTGTTGTTGACGTGGTCGTCACCCCGGATGACGTGAGTGATGCCCATGTCCCAGTCATCCACCACCACGCAGAAATTGTAGGTGGGCGTGCCGTCGGCGCGCGCGATGATCAGGTCGTCCAGTTCGCTGTTGTTGAACCCGATAATGCCCTTGACCAGATCTTTCCACGCCACCATGCCGGACGCCGGATTTTTGAAACGCACCACCGGGGCGACCGCGGGCGGCTCGGGCAACTGCTTGCCGGGCTCCGGGCGCCAGCGGCCATCGTAGCGCGGTTTCTCGCCGCGTGTGCGCTGCGCTTCGCGCAGCGCCTCCAGTTCTTCCGGCGAGGTGTAGCAGCGGTAGGCCGTGCCTTCGTCCAGCATCTGGCCGATAACCTGCTTGTAGCGCTCCATGCGCCGCATCTGGTAAAACGGGCCCTCGTCGTAATCCAGCTTGAGCCATGCCATGCCATCCAGGATGGCCTGCACCGCCTCGGGCGTGGAGCGCTCCACGTCGGTATCTTCGACGCGCAAAATGAAAACGCCGCCATGCTTGCGGGCGAACGCCCAGGAAAACAACGCGGTGCGCGCGCCACCGATATGCAGGTATCCGGTCGGGCTGGGAGCAAAACGGGTGCGTATGGTCATGGCGATAGCTGATCAGGTTGGAAAACGCTCCCGCATACGGGAGCAACGCGGCCATTATAGTGCGGCATCCGGCTACAGCATGAAGTTTAACGCAAGGTGATAATGCGCCAGCCCTGCCGCTCGGCATGGGCACGCAGCGTGGCGTCCGGGTCAACCGCCACCGGGTATTTCACTTTTTGCAGCAACGGCAAATCGTTCAGCGAATCGCTGTAAAACCAGCTTGCGACAAAGCTGTCCCAGCTCCACCCGCGTTGCGCCATCCAGCTTTCCAGCCGGGCGACCTTGCCCTCGCGGAAACTCGGCACACCGTTCGTGCGCCCGGTAAACTCGCCGTCCCGCTGCTCCGGTTCGGTGGCGATCAGGTGTTCCACGCCGAACTCGCGCGCAATCGGCGCGGTGACGAAGCTGTTGGTGGCGGTGACGATGGCGCAGACGTCTCCTGCCGCACGGTGGTGCGCCACCAGGTCGCGCGCCGCCCGGCCTATCATCGGGTGTACCTTGCGGCGCATGAAATCCTCGTGCCAGCCATCCAGCACGCGGCGCGGGTGGCGTGACAAGGGCTTGAGCTGAAAATCGAGAAACGCGTGAATGTCCAGCGTCCCCGTCTTGTATTGCTCGTAGAACTCCTGGTTCCTCGCTTCGAACAGTTCGCGGTCCAGCACGCCCCGCTCGATGAGAAACTGCGCCCACTCGAAATCGCTGTCGCCGTTCAGCAAGGTGTTGTCCAGATCAAATAAAGCCAGGTTCATAAGCGCTCCGGGATCTGCATCACTTCTTTTAATAAAGGCACCGAGGGCGCACGTTTCAGGCGCAGGCAATGCGTGTCCAGCGCATCCAGCAGCCCGAGCAGCGCGGGCAGGTCGCGGCGCCCGTGGCGCAGGAGGTAGTGCGCCACCTCGTGCGGCAACGAAAACCCGCGCGCTTGCGCGTGCCGCTCCAGCGCTTCAGTTTTTTCCGCATCGTCCAGCGCGTGTACCTGGTACACCAGTCCCCAGCCCAGGCGTGTGCGCAAGTCGTCGCGCAAAGCCAGGTGGGACGGCGCCACCGTGCCGCTGGCCAGCAATAAGCCGCCGCTCTCGCGCATCCGGTTGTAGAGGTCGAACAGCGCAATCTGTCCCGTCTCGTTCAGGGTTTCAACGTCGTCCACGGCGACCGCCCGGGCAGTTTCCAGAAATCCCGCTTCCGGCACGACCCCGCACAGGCAGATCGCCTGCTGCCCGCGCGCGCGCAGCTGCCTGATCACCGCCTGCAACAAATGGCTCCTGCCGCAGCCCGGCTCGCCCCACAGATAGAAACAGCGCTCACCCGCCGTCTCCACCAGCGCCTGACGCAAGGCGGAGAGCAGCTCGGTGTTGCGTCCGGCGATAAAGTTGTCCAGCGTGGGAACGAGTTCAGGTGTAATGCCGAGCAGCAGTTGTGTCATAAGAGGGCGATTGTTGTCGGCTTCCAATCCGTTGCAAGCGGGATCTATCCATTACTCTGGCTGGTCACCATGTCGGAGTTTGTCCGGCGCCGCGCCGCGATCATGCTTCCCGCATCATGATGGCGTACTGGATTTTCATGGTGACGGCAGAGCCGGCGATGATGGACGCGAGCGCCAGGAAAGAGCCGAGCGAGAGTGTGGAGATGCCGGTTATCCCCTGGCCGATGGTGCAGCCCATCGCGGTGACGCCGCCAAACCCCATCAGCGTGCCGCCGATGATGTGGTAAAACATGTCCTGCGCGGAGGAAAAGGCTTCCCAGCGAAACGATCTGGTTATCAGCGAGTAGAGAAAGGAGCCGATACCGACGCCGAACACGGTGGCGATGCCGAAGGTGACAATGTTGGAAGCGTCGGTCCAATAAGCCCAGTATTCCAGCGTGTAGGCGGAGGGAGCAATAAAGGACATGGACTCCGCCAGGTGGGAATTGGTGCCGAAATAAGTCATTTCCAGCGTATCAGGGTTTTCCGCCAGGCCGACGTGACCAGTCAGATACCAGCCGCATACCACGACTCCTCCCACGAATAACCCGGCCAGGTTGTTGTCGAGGCTGGTGCGGAACTCTTTATCCATGAACACGAAAACCAGAATGGCCAAAGCCACCGTGCCGGTTATCGCCAGTTGCATGGTTGGTGCGGAGAGGCCGCCGATGCCGGACAGCAGGGCGGGCAGGGTTTGGCCGCGCTCGAGTTGGATAGAAACGGCGGGTGCTTGTAACACGTTGACGCGGAAAGCGCCGAATATGCCTTTCAGGGTCACCATCGCGGCAAAGCCCATGTAAATGAACACCACTACCGACTTGAGGTTGCCGCCACCGACGCGCACCAGAGTTTTGTTGCCGCAGCCCGAAGCGAGCGTCATGCCGACGCCGAAGCACAGACCGCCCACGATATAGCCCAGCCAGGTGAAGTTGTTGCCGGTATAAATAGTCTTGGACAAATCAACGTAGCCCAAATACCCCAGCGCGTTGGTGCCGATCATGGCTACGGCGATGGCGAGCAGCCAGGCGCGCATCCGCCCCCAGTGCCCCATGTTGACGACGTCGGAAATGGCGCCCATGGTGCAGAAATTGGTCTTGTTGGCGATGAAGCCGAACACGATGCCCAGCGCGAATCCCCACCAGACGATAAGCGATGTCAAACTTGATTCGGCCATGATGCGTTCTCCTTGCTAGCGGTGGATTGTGGTTGCGCCTGGATGTGTGGAAAGTTATGTGGCGAAACGGATTGAGTCTGGAATTCAATTTGCCCTTTTCGTCGAATAGTAAACCTGTTTTGCGCAGTTTTCCACTTTCGGGCAGGCAAGGGCCGCAGTTCCGTTTTTTTGTCCAGCGCTTGCCGCATTTCTGTTCTTGCCGCAGCTCCTGCCGCTTTTCTGACAGCCGCCTTTCTTGACACTCCCATCCGCCTCCCCGATACTTGGGCATCGCATTGTTCTGGGCTTCCTGTTTTGGACGAGTTCTCGCTGGGTACGCTGTTTGTTGCCCTCGTGGTCATCCTGGTTTGCTCCGGTTTTTTTTCTTTTGCCGAAACCAGCATGATGGCTTTAAGCCGTCACCGCTTGAGCCATCTGGCACGCAAGGGAAGCAAAAGCGCCAAGCTCACCATCAAGCTGCTGAAAAAAACGGATAGCCTGCTCGGGGCCATCCTGTTCGGCAACACGCTGCTCAACGCGGCAGCCGCTTCGCTGGCAGGCATCATCGTGCTGCGCCTGTTTGGTCAAGGCAACGATACGGCGCTGCTGGCGGGTACGCTGGCAATCACCTTCGCCATCCTGATATTCAGCGAAATCATGCCGAAAGTGGTTGCGGTGAGCTATCCGGAGCGGGTGGCGCTGTTTTCCAGCTACCCGCTGTCTTTTCTCGTCAAACTGTTCTATCCCGTGGTGTCCGTCGCTACCGCAATCGTGCGCTATGTGTTGTGGGCGCTACGCGTCAAGGTGCAGGCCGACAGCAGCCACCGGGGGGTGAGTTTGGAGGAAGTGCGCATGATGGTGCTGGAAGCGGAAAACTTCCTTCCGCACAAACACCAGAAGATGTTGCTCAACCTGGTGGACCTGGAGCGTGTTGCAGTCAACGACGTGATGGTGCCGCGCAACCAGATCGAGGGGCTGAACTTGAACGCGGAACCCGACGTGCTGCGCGAGCAAATCGTCACCTGCCACCACACGCTGCTGCCGGTGTACGAGGATGCGCTCGACAACATTGTCGGTATTTTGCACGTGCGCCGCGCGCTGGGCTTGTTGCAGCACGAAAAGCTGGATGCGGGGGCGTTGCGCGAACTGCTGGCCGAACCTTATTTCATCCCGTCGGACGCGGGGCTGCTGTCGCAGTTGCAACATTTCCAGGAACGGCAGATACGCATGGGGCTGGTGGTGGATGAGTACGGCGAGTTGCTCGGCATGGTAACGCTGGAGAATATTCTGGTGGTGGAAGGCTGCACGCCGCTGCGCGATCTGAACCGAAAAATGGGTATGCATTTTTCTCTCGATGGCGCAAAGACGTTGAACGGGCTGATCCTGGAACACTTGCAGGATATCCCTGAAGCGGGCACCAGCCTGAAGATCGCGGATTACCCGATCGAGATCATCCAGACGCAGGATCGCGTGGTAAAAGTGGTGAAGGTTTTTCCCGCGCTGCGCACCAGGCAGGGCAACTGATGCGGCCTTGCAGTTCTTTACAAGCGCCGCTTGGCGGGGCATGATGCGCGGTGGACTAGGCAGCTCGACCAGTTTTCGGACGAACAGACCGTTTTATTTCAAGGAAAAACGCCATGGCCGCAGAAAATAAAGCCAAGCAAGCGAAAACGAAAGAAGACCTGTTTTTCTGGGAGGGCAAAGACAAGTCCGGAAAGATAGTCAAAGGCGAGTTGCGCGCGGCGGGTAAGGAAACCGCTTCTGCCCAGTTGCGGCGCCAGGGTATTACCGCCACCAAGATCAAAAAAGGCGGAGGTGGCGGCAAGGCCGTCTCCGAGAAAGACATCACCCTGTTCACGCGCCAGCTTGCTACCATGATGAAATCCGGCGTGCCGCTGATACAGTCATTCGATATCGTGGGCAAGGGGCACAGCAACCCCAAAGTCGCGCGCCTGTTGCTGGACATCAAAACCGACGTTGAAACCGGAAGCAGCCTGGCGCAGGCATTCCGCAAGTACCCGCTGTTTTTCGACAACCTGTACTGCAACCTGATAGATGCCGGCGAACAGGCCGGTATCCTGGACACCCTGCTGGACCGCCTGGCGACTTACAAGGAAAAAACCCAAGCGATCAAAAGCAAAATCAAGTCGGCCCTGTTCTACCCCGTATCCATCATCGTGGTGGCTTTCGTTATCACTGCCGTCATCATGATTTTCGTGATCCCGGCGTTCAAGGAGCTGTTTTCCAATTTCGGTGCCGACCTGCCAGGCCCGACCCTGGTGGTGATGGCGATTTCAGATTATTTCGTCACTTACTGGTATTTGATTTTCGGCATAGGCGGCGGCGGCATATACGCCTTCTTCTACTTCTGGAAGCGGAGCAAAAAAGTGCAGGACGTGATGGATCGCGTCATGCTCAAGCTTCCGATATTTGGACCCCTGATCCGCATCGCCTCCATCGCGCGCTGGGCGCGTACCTTGTCCACCATGTTCGCCGCCGGTGTACCGCTGGTGGAAGCGTTCGATTCGGTGGCGGGAGCGTCCGGCAACGTGGTGTATTTTGATGCGACCAAGCAGATTCAGCGGGAAGTCAGCACCGGCAGCGGCTTGACGGTAGCCATGCAAAACACCAACGTGTTTCCCAGCATGGTGCTGCAAATGGCGGCGATCGGCGAGGAAGCGGGATCGCTGGACAGCATGTTGAGCAAGGTGGCGGATTTCTACGAGGCCGAGGTGGATGATGCGGTGGAAGCGCTATCCAGCCTGATGGAACCCATCATCATGGTAGTGCTCGGCACCCTGATTGGCGGCATGGTAATCGCGATGTATCTGCCGATATTCAAGATGGGCCAGGTCGTTTAACGAAAACTCGCGTCGCCAGAGATTGCTGAAAAGGCTTGCGGGGAAATGCGGCCACATTTTTTCGTGAGATTGCCGTGATCCATTTCGCCCAGACGATACAAAGCTCCCCGCTTTTTTTCGCCGCCTTGTGCGGCGTTGTCGGCCTGATGGTGGGCAGTTTCCTGAACGTGGTGATCCACCGCCTGCCCAAAATGATGGAGCAGGAGTGGCGCACCCATTGTGCCGATCTGCATGGCGACGCCAGCACGGAAGGCGCGGAAATTGCGCCTGCGCCGCGCTACAATCTTGTCGTGCCGCGCTCCGCGTGCCCGCATTGCGGCCACGCCATCGGCGCGCTGGAAAACATTCCGATCATCAGTTACCTGCTGTTGCGCGGCAAATGCAAGGGGTGCGGCACGCGAATTTCCGTGCGCTACCCGGTCGTAGAAACGCTGTCCGGGCTGTTGAGCGGTTTTGCCGCATGGCACTTCGGTTTCGGCATCGCGGCGTGCGCCGCGCTGCTGTTTGTCTGGGCGCTGCTGGCCTTGACGTTCATTGATTTTGACACCCAGTTGCTGCCGGACACCATCACCCTGCCGCTGCTCTGGTGCGGCCTGCTGCTCAATCTTTCCGGCACGTTTACCGATCTGCACGGCGCTGTTATCGGCGCCGTGGCAGGCTACCTGACGCTGTGGGCGGTGTACTGGACGTTCAAGCTCGCCACCGGCAAGGAAGGGATGGGCTACGGAGATTTCAAGCTGTTGGCGGCTATCGGCGCGTGGCTCGGTTGGCAGATGCTGCCGCTGGTTATCCTGCTCTCCTCTCTGGTGGGTGCCGTCGTCGGCATTGCGCTGATCGTCGCTGCACGCCACGGTCGCAACACCCCTATTCCGTTCGGCCCCTATCTGGCGGGGGGAGGCTTGATCGCGCTGTTCTGGGGGCCGGCGCTGACGCAAGGGTACTTGCAGATGCTGGCCGTCCAATGAGTTGCTGTATCGGCTTGACCGGCGGCATAGGCAGCGGGAAAAGCACTGTTGCCGCGCTATTTGGGGAGCGCGGCGCCGCAATCGCCGACAGCGATGCCATCTCGCATCGTCTGACCGGTGCGGGAGGCGCGGCCATCCCCGCGCTTCGCGCAGAGTTCGGAGAAGGCTGCATCACACCGGACGGCGCTCTTGATCGCGCGTATATGAGACGGCTGGTGTTCGCCGATCCTGCCACCAAAAAACGGCTGGAAGCCATCCTGCACCCGATGATCCGCGCACAAATGCTGGCCCAAGCCGGCAATATCGGCCAGGCGCCGTATGCGCTGCTGGTGGTTCCGTTGTTGTTCGAAACGCAAGGGTACCGCAACATTGTCAAGCGGGCGCTGGTGGTGGATTGCGCGCCGGAAGACCAGATTGCGCGCACCATGAGGCGCAGCGGGTTAAACGAAGGGGAAGTGCGCGCCATCATGGCGCAGCAGATCGGGCGCGAAGAGCGCCTGAAACTGGCCGACGACATCATTCGCAACGATGCCGATATGGCTGGTCTGCGCCAGCAGGTAGAGCGCCTGCACCAGCGCTATCTGACTTTTTCCACGGAAAACGGCTGAAGGTATACAATGGCCGCCGTGCCCGCCCTGTGATCTCTGCGGCTTGATTGGGTTTATCTCACTAACCATGGCATCGTGATCGGCTACGATTTTCCACTCAACGAGCGCGTGCGCACTCTGCTGCGCCTCGAAGATCTTTATTCAAAGATTTTCTGCTTCATCGAGAAGTCGAGCACGGACGACCACCATGCCGCGCTGGCTGCGTTGTTCGAGATTCTCGAGGTTGCCAGCCGCGCCGACCTGAAATCCGAGCTGCTGCAGGAACTGGAGCGACAGAAGCGCCAGCTCTCCACCCTGCACAACAACCCCGGCATTTCGGAGGAGGCGCTGGATAGGGTGTTGGGCGAGATCGAAAGCGCCAGCAACAATCTGCTCGCCTTGAACAGCAAAATTGGTCAGCACCTGCGCGAAAATGAATGGCTGATGGGTATCAAGCAGCGCGCCTGCATTCCCGGCGGGACGTGCGAGTTTGACCTGCCTTCCTATCATTACTGGCTGCACCAGGATGCCATGTTGCGGCGCAATTATCTCAAGGCATGGCTGGCACCTATGTTGCCCATCAGCGATGCCCTGAATATCGTGCTCAAGCTGCTGCGCGAAAGCGGCAAGACGCACCACTTCGTCGCGAGGCAAGGCAGCTTCCAGCAGATGCAGGGCGGTCGCGTGGCGCAACTGCTGCGCCTCAACCTGGACAGCTCTCTGCCGTGCATTCCCGAGGTCAGCGCCAACAAGTATGTGCTCAACATCCGTTTTGTTGCCGCCAACTATGCCGCCAAGAGCATCTTGTACGACCAGGATGTGGCATTCGAGCTGACCTTTTGCTCGCTGTAGATCCGATGAGCAAGCCTTCCGTGGTGACATGCCCGCAGTGCGGCAAGGAGGTCGTGTGGTGCAACGACAGCCGCTACCGCCCGTTTTGCAGCGAGCGCTGCAAGCTGATAGATCTGGGGCAGTGGGCTGCGGAGAGCTACCGCGTTCCGCTCACCGAAGACGAAGCGAACCCGATGCCACCCGGCAAGATTTGATGCGCGAAATCGTGCTGCCCCGGCTTCTGCTGGCCCATCGCAACGCCCCCTCTTCAATGCCGCCCATGAACCCTCGCTGCTCGGCCAGATTCCCCCCGTGCCGGGCGTACCAGTAAAAAAGGCGGGCAATGCCCGTCTTTTTGACCGCCGACGAAAATGCTGGAGCGCCGTCAATCAGAAAGGCAGACTGAAGTTGGAGCGGTGTGGGCTGGCGTCAAAAAAACCATGCACACTCTATTCTGTGAACATGAAGCTGGATTACGCGGCTTGCCCGCCTGCCCTGTTTCTGCGGCGGCCCGCAACACCCAGCCAGCCCAGCCCGGCCAGCAGCATCGCCCAGGTTTCCGGCTCCGGCACGGCGGGGGTGGGGGTGGACAGCAGGTAGGCGTGGGTTCGGCCCGAGAGATTGTTGCGAGCAGCTCCCACGATCCAGCCGCTGTCGTTGATGTCATACGCATACTGCAGCACCCAGCCCGCGCCGACGGTGGCGGGGTCCAGAAAACTGTTGAGGTCAATCGCCGCACCCCCGTCCCACAGGGTGGCGCGCAAGGCGCCGCCCGCTATCTGGGACCACCCCGCGACCTGGCTTGCGCCGTTGATGGAGTAGGCGTAGCTGCTATTTCCGCCCAAGGTGCCGAGGTCGGTGGCGGCACCGCCACTCCACAGGGTGGCGTGAGTGGCGGTGTTGCCCGCAATGCGGGAATACCCCGCGACCTGGCCTGCGTTGTTGGGTGGCGTGGGGGAGATTGCCCGCAGTGTAGGCGTACCCCGCGACCTGGCCTGCGTCGTTGATGCCGAAGGCGTAGCTGCTACTCCCGCCCAGGGTGCCGAGGTCGGTGACGGCACCGCCACTCCACAGGGTGGCGTGCTGGGCGGCGTTGCCCGCAGTGGAGGAACCCCCAGCGACCTGGCCGGCGTCGTTGATGGCTTGGGCGTAGCCGATACTCCCGCCCAGGGTGCCGAGGTCGGTGAGGGTGCCGCCGCTCCACAGGATGGCGCGATAGGCGGTGTTGCCCGCAATGAGGGAATTCCCCGCGACCTGGCCTGCGCCGTTGATGTCTATGGCATAGCTATGAATTCCGCCCAGGGTGCCGAGGTCGGTGGCGGCACCGCCACTCCACAGGGTGGCGTGCTCGGCGACGTTGCCCGCAATATTGGAATACCCCGCGACCTGGCCAGCGCCGTTGATGGCGTAGGCTCGGCTGTTAGATCCGCCCAGGGTGCCGAGGTCGGTGAAGGTGTAGCTCTGGGCGTGCGCCGCAGGGGCTGCGCCGATCCCCAGCAGAGCCAGCGCGGCGCAGGCGGTGAAAAACAGGGGGCGTTTCGACATGGTTCGATCCTTCCAGTTGGTTGTGATTGTGAGGCGGCGTGGCGTGTGTATCCTGACAAGGTCTTGCAGCTTTGTCTATTGTACTTTGGTACAGGTACACGTTTCACAGGCCAGCATGAAGGCTGGGGTAAGGCACTAACCCCAGCTACAGCTACTATCCGGCAAATCGGATGGGAGATGTCACCCGCCGCACTTCAGAACCTCGCGCGCCTGCTCATCCGCGAAATAGCTGGACCTGACCATCGGCCCGCACGCGGCGTGAGAGAAACCCATGTCCTGCGCGGCCCACTCGAACATCCTGAAGCTGTCCGGGTGGACGTAGCGCAGCACCGGCAGGTGTCCTTCCGAGGGTTGCAGGTATTGCCCCAGCGTGAGCATTTCCACATCGTGCGCGCGCAGGTCGCGCATGGTTTGCAGCACCTCCTCATCGCTTTCGCCCAGCCCCAGCATCAGGCCGGATTTGGTGGTCACGCCGGAGAAGCGCGCCTTGAATTCCTTCAGCAGTTTCAGCGAGTGCGCGTAATCGGCGCCGGGCCGCACCTGCGGGTACAGGCGCGGCACGGTTTCCAGGTTGTGGTTGAGCACGTCGGGCAAGCGACCGGCAAACGCATCCAGCGCGGCTTCCAGCCTGCCCCGGAAATCCGGCACCAGCGTTTCCAGGCGGGTATTCGGGCTGTCGTCGCGGATGGCCGAGATGCAATCGGCAAAATGCCGCGCGCCACCATCGCGCAAGTCGTCGCGGTCCACGCTGGTGATGACCGCGTATTTCAGCTTGAGCCGCGCGACGGATTGCGCCAGCCGCCCGGGTTCTCCGGCATCGGGCGGCTGCGGCTTGCCGTGCGCCACGTCGCAGAAGGGGCAGCGGCGGGTGCAGACATCGCCGAGTATCATGAAGGTGGCGGTGCCCTTGCCGAAACATTCCCCGAGGTTGGGGCAGGAGGCTTCCTCGCATACGGTGTGCAGGTTGTGTTCGCGCAGCAGGCGCTTGATTTCCTGGTAGCCCTGCCCGCTTCCGGATTTAACCCGTATCCATTCCGGTTTGCGCAGGCGCTGCGGCAGCGGGACGATCTTGATCGGGTTG
This sequence comes from Gallionellaceae bacterium, assembly GCA_008080515.1. Classification (GTDB taxonomy): domain Bacteria; phylum Pseudomonadota; class Gammaproteobacteria; order Burkholderiales; family Gallionellaceae; genus VIKH01. The sequence goes on from VIKH01000016.1 coordinate 24,246, forward strand.
CGCGCAGTTTTCTCTTTTCCGGTCTGCCTCGGGGCAGCGTCGGCCTGTTTATTTGGGTCGCTCATGACAAAAAAGCGGGCGCAGCCCGCATGGCTGGTGCGGTAAAATGGTTCCGTAGCATACCTCTACTTGCGAAAATCTTCATGACCGAAGCGCCAGCGAAAATTACCGACAAGCTTTCTGCAGCCGTGGAGAAGATGCCCGCTTTCCCGAAAAGCGTGCAGCGTGTTCTGGAGATCACCCGCGACATCAACCTGCAGCCCAAGGAGCTGGTATCGGTCATCGAGAAGGATCCGGTGATGACGATGAAATTGCTGCGCATCATCAATTCCGCTTATTATAATTTCCCCAAGCAAGTCACCACGGTGAACCAGGCCTTGGTTTATCTCGGGCTCAACACCGTCAAGAACATGGCCTTGTCTTTTGCCGCAGCGGGGGTGCTGCCGCAGCAGAACGCCGCCGGGTTCGATATGCAGCGCTACCTCATGCACTCCCTCACCACGGCCAGCCTCGCCCGCATGGTCTGCCAGAAATTCGGCGGCGATGCCGACCCCGGCGATTGCTACCTCGCGGGGCTGTTACACGATTTCGGCAAAGTGGTATTCGCCCAGTTCATGCCGGGGGAATTCAGGGAGGCGCTTGCGATATGTCAGGAGCAAGCGATCCCGTTGCACCTGGCCGAGCGGCAAGCCATCGGCGTTGACCATTCCGTGGTCGGCGCCATGCTGGTAGAAAAATGGCAGTTTCCAAAATTGCTCGCCGACGCCATCAACCGGCATCACGGCGACATCTCGCCGGAAAATACCATGCTGTGCAGCCTGTTTGTGGCCGACCAGATCAGCAAGAAATTATCCATGGGCCATAGCGGCAACCTGGTGGTGGACGAATTGCCACCCGCTCTGGTAGACCGCTTCGGCGGCAACATAGACGGCATCATCGCGCGCTTGGGCGACCTTTCGAGAGTCGCGGAAGAAGCGCAATCATTTGCAAAAATCGGTACCGAGGCCACAGCATGAAAGTGAAGTTCTGGGGGGTGCGCGGCTCCATTCCTTCGCCCGGCCCGAAAACCATGCGCTACGGCGGCAACACTACCTGCATCGAGGTGCGCACCGACGGCAACGATCTCATCGTGCTGGACGGCGGCACCGGGATTTTCCCGCTGGCGCAAACGCTGCTCAAGGAATTGCCCGTCACCGCCCACATCTTTAACACCCACAGCCACTGGGATCACATTCACGGCTTGCCGTTTTTCATCCCCATTTTCATTCCGGGAAACAACATTCATCTGTATGGGGCGTTCGACCCCATTTCCGGTGCCGGCCCGGAGCGCATCATGTCCATCCAGATGCAATACAGCTACTTTCCGGTGCGCGAGGCGGAGATGCAGTCGCGCATCCATTACCAGACCGTGATGCCCGGCGAAATGGTGAGCGTGGGTACCGCCACCGTCACCCCCACCCTGCTCAACCATCCGGTGATCAACTTGGGCTACCGCATCGAATGCAACGGGAAATCGGTATTTTTCACCGGCGACCACGAGCCGCACTACAACATCTACGTGCCCGGAGACGACGGTTATGCCGAATATCAGGCGCTGGTTGAAGAACAGTGGCAATCCATAGTCGAGTCCATCCGGGGGGTGGACATCCTGATCGCCGATTCCGCTTACACCCGGCAGGAATACCCGGCCAAAAAAGGCTGGGGACACGGCACCTTCGATTCCAGCATCCAGCTCGCACTGGCGGCTGGCGCAAAAACACTCTACTGCACCCACCACGAGCCGACGCGCAGCGATGACGATCTGGAAAGAGTCTTTGCCGAAGCGCTGGCGCGGTACGATGGAACGGCGGGCTTGCCAGCTATCCGGCTGGCCAGAGAAGGGGATGAGATCGAGATTTAGCAGGCTACCGCGATTTTTTACTGCCCCGCCACCATCATATTCTCGATTAAAACAGAGCCGCACTGCCTCGATCCCTGCACCAGCATGTCGTTACCCACCGCCACGATGCTCCGGTACATATCCTTGAGGTTGCCGGCGATGGTGATTTCTTCCACCGGGTATTGAATCTCTCCGTTTTCCACCCAGAAGCCCGCAGCACCTCTGGAATAGTCGCCGGTAACGTGGTTTACGCCTTGCCCGAGCAGTTCGGTGACCAGCAAGCCGCGCCCCATTTTCTTCAGCAGGCCATCAAAATTTAGCCCGCCGGGGCGCAGGATCAAATTGTGGCTGCCACCCGCGTTGCCGGTGGTTTTCATGCCCAGCTTGCGCGCGGAGTAGCTGCCGAGGAAATAACCTTGCAGCACACCCTGCTCGACCATGGCGCGGCGCTGCGTTTTTACCCCTTCGTCATCGAAGGCGCTGCTGGCCAACCCTCCAGGAATATCCGGAATGTCGTCAATCTGGATGGCGGGTGAAAATACCGGCTTGCCGAGCTGGTCCAGCAGAAATGACGACTTGCGGTACAGGCTGCCGCCGCTTACCGCGCCGACAAAATGCCCCAGCAGGCTCGCTGCGACCGGCGCCTCGAACAGCACCGGCACTTGCAGGGTGCCGAGCTTGCGCGCCTTGAGCCGTCTGATGGCGCGCTCTGCGGCGATGCGCCCGATCTCTTCCACCTTCAGCATGTCGCTGGCCTCGCGCGCTTCGGTGTACCAGTAATCGCGCTGCATCGCGCTGTCCTTGCCCGCAATCACGGCGCAACTGACGCTGTGGCGCGAAGAAGGGTAGCCGCCGATGAAACCCAAGCTATTGGCGTACACGAAATGCGATTCGTGTACGCCGACCGATGCGCCCTCCGAATTCCTGATGCGCTTGTCGCGCGCAAACGCGGCCTGCTCGCATTCCCTGGCCAGCTCGATGGCCTGCTCCACGTTCAGCAGCCAGGGATGATAAAGATCCAGATCGGGGAAATCGGTGGCGAGCATCTCCTTTTCCGGTAGCCCGGCACAATCGTCCTGCGCGGTGTGGCGCGCGATGGAAAGCGCGGCATCCACCGTATCGCGCACCGCCTGCGGCGAGAAATCGGAAGTGCTGGCGTTGCCGCGCCGCTGGCCGAGGTAGGCGCTGACGCCAAGTCCCTTGTCGCGGTTGTATTCGATGGTTTCAATCTCGCCCCGGCGCACCGTGACGGCCTGCCCGAAGCCGTCCGACACCTCGGTGGAGCAGGCGGTGGCACCCTGTCGGGCGGCATACTGGAGCGCGTCGCGGGCAATCTGGCGCAGGGTGTCGGCGGAATGGGAGAAGCGTGATTGGGACTGGATGATGTCGCTCATAACAGGAATTTGCAAACGGCTCTGGCGGAAGGCGCTATCATCCCAGATAATCCATTAGGGCGCGAGATGATGGCGAGGTAGGTTGCGAGAAAGTTTTGTCGGTTGGGAGAAGCCCATAACCGGTCTATGGACACCGAGCAAGCGGCAAAAATGGCCGCAAACCGACCGCCAGCACTCGCGCAGGATCGAAGATCCGCCTAAGGAAACGCTGATTTATTCCTCCGTTCGTGGTGAGCTTGTCGAACCATGAACGGAG